>CAYHRR010000213.1:0-7048 GCA_964358875.1 uncultured Planctomycetaceae bacterium
AGGAACACCGCGCGTTCGTCCATGCGCCCATCGCCGTCGCGATCGGTGAGCACGACCACGCGGCCCGTCGGTTCGCGCTCGCCGTGGCCGTCGACGTCGGGCATGTAGCTCGGCATCTCGCACACCCACAGGCGGCCGCGCTCGTCGAAGCTCGCGCACACCGGCGCGTGGACGAGCGGCTCGCTCGCGACGAGTTCGACGCGCAGGCCGTCGTCGACGCGGAACGTCGCGAGCTCTTCCTCCGCCGCCAGCGCGCGCGGCACGGGCCCGCGCCACTCCTCGCGCAACGCCGGCTGCTCTTCGCCCTTGACGTCGCCCGCTTGCGCGAACGCAGTGCCGGCGAGCGCGAGCACCGCGACCGCGCGCATCACTTCTTCCCGGGCTTGACGATCTTCGGCTCCGCGTCACAGCCCTCGACCGGGCACACTCCGTCGGGACCGCTCAGGGTTTGGTCCGCATGCCTGCCGCACACCCAGATGCACGCGGGGTCGACGACCATGATCGGCGGGCCTTTGCAGAGCGAGCAGCGCGAGGTCGCGCTCTCGACCTGTTGCTCGAGGTGCTCGGGACAGATCCAAATCCAGGTCGGGTCGAAGGTCTGACCGGCCGTGTAGCCCAATTCGTTCATGCCGGTCTTGACGTCCGCGCTCTGCGCGCCCGCAGCCGGCTCGAATTCGCCGACGACCCACGGCCGCGCCTTGGCGAGCTCGCGCAGCAAGCGCACGCGCACCTCGTGTTCGCTCGCGTAGAGATTGTTCGCCTCGTCGGGGTCCTTCGCGAGGTCGTAGAGCAGGCTCTTGTCCGGCGACAGCGGGCGGTAGATCAACTTCCACGGCCAATCGATCGCCATGTAGAGGAAGTGATCGAAGGGCCGCTTGCCGGTCATGCCCGCGTTGGTGTCGTAACCGTTGATCTGATCGGCGAAGGCGATGCGCTTCTCGTCGGGCTTGCCGGCGATCAAGGCGCGCAGCGAGCGGCCGCTCACGGGCTTGGGCGGTTGCACGCCGACGAGGTCGAGGATCGTCGGATAGATGTCGATCGTGCGCACGAGGTCCTTCACGGCGGCCGCTTGCTGCGCGCCGGGCACGTCGATGATCAGCGGCACGTGGACTTGCTCTTGGTAGAGCAAACGGTGCGCGGCCCACTCGTGCTCCATCAAGCCTTGGCCGTGGTCGGCGGTGACGACGACGATCGTGTTCTCGAGCAGACCCTTGGACTTCAACCACTCGAACAAGCGCCCGATCTGCGCGTCTTCGTAACGCAGCTCGGCCTTGTAGAGCTCGAGTCCGGGGCGCACGGGCTGTTCCTTCGCCGCGTCCCACCACAGCTCCTTCGGCGGCATCGCTTCGTCGGGCGGCATGCGGCTCCAGTCGTGCGGATCCCAGTAGTGAATCCACAGGAAGTAGGGCTCGTCGCCGCCGAGCGACTTCTCGACGAGGTCGGTGGTCTCGTCCGAACGACGTTGAAAGGTCTTCACGTCCCACGTTTCGCGCTTCTCGTCGTCGCGCATGTTGGTCGTGATCTCGCCGTTCAAGTCCTCGAAGACTTCGAAGCCGCGCTGGAAGCCGAAGTGGCGCGACACCGGCAACGCGCTGTGCACCGCGACGGTCTTGTAGCCCTCCTTGGCGAGCACGGTCGCGAGCGTCGCGACGTCGTCGGGCAAGCGAAAGCCGCCGTCGGCGGACAACACGCGCAGCCTGTGCTCTTGGTTGTTCAAGCCTGTGAGGATCGAGGCGTGCGACACCGGCGTGACGCCGGCGGTGCTGATCGCCATGTCGAAGCGCGTGCCCTGGGCCGCGAGCGCGTCGAGGTTCGGCGTGACGCCCGCGTGGACGCCGTAGCACGACAGGTAGTCGGCGCGCGTCGTGTCGAGCGTGATCAAGATCACGTTCTTCTTCGGCGCGGCGTCGTCGCCGCAAGCGACGAGCGCGAAAAGGGCCAGTGCGATGAGCTTCTTCGGCGTGGACATGCGCCGCCATGCTACGCGACTCGGCCCCGCGGTCGAATCAGGCGCGCGCCCAACACGTCACTTGTCGAACAGGCCTTCGCGCAGCGCGAGTTTGCGCGCGACCCGGCGCACGTCGTCGCCCGACAAACGATGGAGTTGCAGCGCCAACACGTAGTCGGGGTCGAGGGCGCTCCATTCCGCCGGCGCGCGCTCCAACTCGCGGTCGAGCAGTTCGAGCAGGTCGACAAGCAAATCGCGATAGGCCGCGCCGTGCGGCGTGATTTCGCCGCCGCCGCCTTCGGAGCCGCGCACGACGGCGACCAGCGGAATGCGCGGATCGGCCGTGTCGCACAGCGCCACGAGTTGCGCGCGGTATTCGAGGCGCTGCGCGATGCGACCAGGGTTGAAACCGACGCGCGCGAGCAAGCCCAGTGCGCGCGGAACGTGTTGCGACAGCGGCAGGAAGCGCGTGCGATCGCACAGGTGCCCTTCTTCGTGCGTCGCCGTCGCATCGAGCAGTTCATCGAGGCTCAAACCCGCGGCGCCGCGCTCGGCGAGTACCGCGAGGCGCAGGCGGTCGGCCTCGCCGAGCAAGATCGACGCGTCGCGCCGTTCGCGTCGCCGAGCTTCGACATTGTCGCGCGGCGTGCTCAGCGCGAGCCCGCGCGAATCGAGAGCGCTCGCCACGCGCGCAGGATCGCCTTCGACAATGAAGCGGCGCCGGAACGACTCCCACGGCGCGCGCTCGTGCCGCAGTGAATCGATGTCGACCCAATAGCCCTCGTGCAAAGCCGCGCCGGAGATCGCCGCGCCCAAACGACCCGCACGCGTCTTGACGTCCGTGCCCTCGCACAACGCGATGGTCCCGCGCCACGGCACGCCGAGGTGCTCGCCGGAACGCTGCACGACGCGCACGCGCGGCAAGAGCGTGCCGTCCGGTCCGCCGCCGCCGAGCATCTCGCCGAAGATGCCGAAGCGCCCCAGTTGCGCGAGCATTTCGGCGAGCCCGGGCACCGCGGCGCCCTCGACGCCGAGTTCTGCCTCCGCGTCCGCCTTCGAAAACAGCGGGCCGGGATGGACGATCGACGCAAACGCGCCGTAGTCGAGGCGCGGCGAGGTCGTAAGGCTTTCGGCGAGGCGCTGCTCGTCGCACTCGCCGCCGCGCACGGCGTGAGCTCGCGCGAGCGCGGGAGCCATGGCGCCGAGCAGCGCGTCCAAGTTCCCGATGGCAGGCGAGCCCGCGACTCCGTGCGCGCGTTCGAGCCCCGACTGCGCGCTGTCGAGCAAGCGTTGAATGTCGCCGAGCAACTGTTGCGCGGCGGCCGCGTGGTCTTCGATGGCGAGCGCGCCTTCGAGGTCGTGTGCGGCGAGCGCCGCAGCGAGCGCGCGCGCCTCGCGAAACCAACCGGCGTCGAGCAGGCTTTGGCCGAGCTTCTCCAGCCCATGGGCGTCCGGCGGCACCGAGAGCGAGCGCGCGTCAGCGACGACGCGAGCGAGCGCTGCGTCGGCCGGAAGGCCCTGCTCGTCGAGCACCGCGCGCGGCAAGTCCGCCAGCCACTCCTCGACGCCTTCGCGAAATTGCCCCGCCGAAAAACGCGCCGCACGCAGCAACGGGCCTGCGCGTCCGTCTTCGTCTTCGCTCCCCAATCCACGGCGCAACAATCCGAGCGCGAGCGGCGACGGACGTTGGTCGAGCAGCAACTCCGCGCGCGCGCGATCGCGTGCGTAACCCGGTCGCGCTCCCAGCGCGAGTTGCAACTCCAGCGACGCGGCCTCCGATGTGCGCAACAAGCGCATGCGCGCGATGAGTTCGAACACCTCGCCGTCGGTGAGGTCGCTCTCGCGCAGCAAGCGTTCGGCGCGCTGCCAACCGCGCTGGTATTCAGGCTGAAAAACGAGCGTCAGCTCGATCAGCGCGATTTGCACGGACAGCTCCGTCAGATCGTTCGGCGCGCTGCGCGGCTCGGCGGCGCGCGCTTCGAGCACAGCGATGGCGCGCCGCGGATCTTCCTGCGCCAAGTAGTAGCGCGCGAGCTGTTGCGCGAAGTAGGTGCGCTCCCACGGATCGCGCGCGAGTTCGAACGCGCGCGTTGCATGCTGCAGCGCAAGCGCCATGTCGCGGCGCAAGCTCGCGATGTAGCCCAAGCCGTGCTGCGCCCAGGCCAAGTTGGGCGCGAGGCGTGCGGCGCGCTCGAAATAGGCCGCGCCCTGCGCGCCTTCGAGTCGACCGGCCAAGTACAGCTCGAGCGGATCATCGGGCGTCTGCGCAAGCTGGGCGCGATGGGCTGCGAGCGCGTCGATGCCGAGCAGATCCTCCGTGGCGAGGATGTCGAGCATGCGCCGCGGCGCGATCCACGTCGGCTCGAGTTCGCGCGCTCGTTCGAGGGCCGCACGCGTGCGTTCGCGAGCCAACGGGTCCGCGCTGCGCGCCCAGGCGCGAGCCTCCTCGAAGGCCGAAGACGCGTCCGCTGCGACGCTGAATACGGGCGGCGCGACCAGGACTGCACGGCACGCGAACACGAAGGAAGCCACGGCGATCGCCACAGCGGCCGCGAGCGCTCCAGGGGAGCGGCGCACATCGTTCACGGTCGGCGTCATGGTCGGGATCCTAGATACGGCGCAGCGCCGCATGAACCTGGAGCGCGCTTCCCACACGGCTCGTACTCGTCCCGTTCGCGCGCCGCTTGCGGTCGCACGCCCCGAGGCCGACACTCGGCCGACCATGAGGCGCCTCGTTTGCTGCAGCATCGCCTTCACCACGCTGAGCCTGTGGAGCGGCCTCGCGACGCAGGGCCGCAAACCGCAAGCCTCCGCAACTCTCGCCCCGTTCATCGGCACCTACGAAGACGCGCAGCAGCGCGCCTGGGACCGCAACGTGCCGTTGGTGTTGATCGCGATCGCCGAAGCCGACGGCGGCGCGGTCGACGAAGACATCGCCAAGTTCCGCAGCGAGCTTTCGAGCAACGTCGAGTTCGCGAAAGCAGCCGAGCACGCCGTCGTCGGGCTCGCCGCGAACAAGCCGCACGCTGTGATCGCGGTCGACGTCGACGACCACGGCGTGAAGTCGAGCAAGTCGCTGTGCTCGCTGTACCGCACCGACGGCTGCACGGTGCACCAGAAGTTGTTCGACGCCGTGTACCGCGAGCACAACGTCGACGGCGAGCTGCGTTCGCCGGCGGTGATCGTGCTCGCGCCGGATCGCAAACCGGCGCAGAGCTGGCAGACGGGCCACGCGCCGCCGTGGGCCGAGTTGCTCGGCGCGCTCGAGTTAGCGCGCAAGAAGGCCGGCGAAGGCTTGACCGAAGCACAGTTCATCGAGACGCGCACTTTGCTCGCACGCGGCGCGCAGGAAATGCAGGCGGCGCGGTGGGGAGCGGCGCACGCGACGTGGCTGCGCGTGCTCGCGATCACGCAGAAGACGCGCCAGGCCGTGCTCGCGCGCGAGGAACTCGCGAAGGCCGATTCGGGGCTGCTCGAGTGGCTCGACGAAGCGCGCGCGTCGATCGCGGCCGGCAAGTTCGTCGAGGGCTACAAACGCTTGCTGGAACTCCAGCCATGGTTCGTCGCGACGCCGCTCGAGAAGGACGTCGTGCGCGAGTTGCGCGCGCTGGAGAACGGCAAGGCCAGCAAGGACGTGATCACGGCCTACCGACGCGAGGTCGAGGCCGAGAAGTTGTGGAACGAGGCGCTGGCGCTCGAAGGCAAGGCTGCCGAAGGCAAGGTGCGCCTGTTGCTCAAGAAGTTCGGCGACTCCGAGGTCGCCAAGCTCGCGAGAGAGCGCTTTCCAGCCCTCGCCGCCGAGGAAGAGGCCCGCAAAAAAACAGACGGCGGCGGATGAACTCCGCCGCCGTCTGTTGTCGAGCGCGAGTCAGGCCGAACTAGTGGCAACCGCCCCAGCCGCCACCGTGGCCGCCGCCGTTGCCGCCACCCCAACCGCCACCGCCGCCCCAGCCGCCGCCGTTGCCGGAACCGCAGCCGCCGTTGCCGCCGCCGCCCCAGCCGCCGCCGTGGCCGCCACCATGACCGCCACCGTTGCCGCCGCCACAGCCACCGCCGCCGAGCGTGCAGTTGAGGTTGTTGTAGGCATCGAGCGTCGTCGCGAGCGGCTCGTACTGACCTGACAGCATCGCGTCGTGCACTTGCTGCAACACCTGGCCGACCGCGAGCGGGAAGGCGACATCGGGATTGGCTGCGTTGAGCAACGCGGCGACACCCATGCGGCCGAGCTTGTCACGTCCGCCGCCGCCGGTGTTCAGGACTTGCAGCAACGACTTGTTCGGCGTGTAGACGTTGACGCCGAAGGTGGCATCGAAGTCCGAGTTCGTCGCAAAGGGCGTGTCCGTCCAATCGGCCGGGTGGTTCTTCCAGTAGCCGGGTGAGCAACCGTCCGTGCCGGGCACGACGAACACGTAGAAACCGCTCGCGCACTTGTTGCCGAAGGGATCGACGATGTCGTAGCGCATGCCGCAGCTCAGGCTGCAAGTCATCGACGTGTCGAAGATCACTTCGGTCGTCGGCGAAGTCGGATCGGTGAGGAACGCCGCCGGGCAGTAGTCCCAGCCGTAGCTCAGCGGATCGCCCTCAGGATCGACGACGTTGACGGTGATCGTCACGCTCGTCGTGAGGCCTTGGCATTCGACGACGATGTCGCCTTGGTCCGTGCAGACGGGCGGTTGGTTTTCGCCCTGAGCCTGAGCGGCTCCGATCACGAACGAGGCTGCGAGCATTCCGCTGAAGAGTTTTTCGAGTCGCATGGAAGTGTGCGGGCGGCAAGCCCGGCGTTTTTCTTGGGAGGTGCTCCGCGTCCATCCCTGACAGGACGCGTGGCGCGCATCGGCGCCGAGGAAAACTACCCCCGCATGCCGGTGCGGTCGGACGCGCACCGCAAAACTTCGGGATGCGACAGCGACGTTCGGCGGCGCCGGAAAGAAGTTCGCTCGGCGGCCGTCGCTGCTTGCCGGAACGGTGCGCCGCAGCGTGCGCTTCGCATGCACGGCGCAAGTGCGCTTGTCCGCGTCATCGCGCGGCACTCGGTCGAGGAGTCGGCGTGGCGCCGCTCGCCCCCCGCCCCCCGCCCCGGCGCGCCCCCCCTCGAGCCCC
>CAYHRR010000214.1:0-7014 GCA_964358875.1 uncultured Planctomycetaceae bacterium
GGCCGGTCAAGCGGCCTGCACGCATAGTGCGCACTCGCCGTTACAACCGGGTGGAGCCGGGCTAGGCCCCACCGGTCTCCCGTCGCGCGGGAGACGCGCGCACGACAGAAGGCGCGAGAAAAATCGGGAGGAGTGAGCATGAGAGCGGTGGCCTCGCTTGCGGTCTTGGTTGCGTTGAGCGGTTTCGCGTTCGCGCAGTGGTCGGACAACTTCAATCGCCCCGACGGTGCGATCGGTGGCAATTGGACGGTGGTCAGCGGGAGTTGGGCGATCAAGGGCAACCTCGGTACGCACACCGCGGATATGTCCGACTCCGTCCTGCAGCACAACACCGCGGTCAGCGCGAACTACGCGCAATGGGTGACCTCGCTGGACGTGTTCGCCAATTCGGGCACGACCGATTACTTCATCGCGCCGGTGATCG
Organism: uncultured Planctomycetaceae bacterium; assembly: GCA_964358875.1. Lineage (GTDB taxonomy): Bacteria > Planctomycetota > UBA1135 > UBA1135 > CAYHRR01. The sequence goes on from CAYHRR010000214.1 coordinate 425, forward strand.
GTCTGGGAGGGACCGATGCGCTGCGGGTCCGGCTCTGGGACGATTCCTCGCCCGCCGCCAGCTTCAGCCGCCTCACCGTGCAACACAGGTTCGGCGCCGGATGGGCCTCTTGGACTGGGAACGGCAACGGTTCCTTCCTGCTCACGCCGCCGGTGACCCAGGGCCGCCTCAAGGTCTACTTCGTCGCCGGCGGCGACACCTTGGTGGCGGACCTCGACACGAACTTCGACGGCATCCCGGACCAGACGTACACCAGGAGTGGCGTGCTCGCGTTTGCTCCGAATTTGGGGACTGGCATGGGTTTGGGAGCCGCGGGCGAGATCCCGGACTACGGGATCTTCGACAACTGGGACGTCGCGCCCAGCGCTCCACCGGACTCGTGCGCGAGTGCTTGGCCGCTGCTCCCTTGGCAACCGGGGGACACCACCGCGGCGACACCGGATGGCGTGTCGACGTGCGACGCGATCGGCAACGACCTCTGGTACAGGTTCAAGGCACCCACGACCGGTGGCTCGCTGGTTCTCGAAACCTGCGCCTCGAGCATGGACACCGTCGTCACGGTGTATTCCGGCGCGTGCGGCGCGCTGACGGAGATGGCCTGCAACGACGACGGGTCGGGTGTGCCGTGCGGGGCGCCGTACTCGGCCCTGAATGTCCTCTTGTCGCCTTCCCAGCAGGTCCGGGTCCGCGTGTCGGACAAGGGCATCCCCGGAGCGTTCGTACTGCGGTCGTGGTTCATCAACACGCCGGTCAACAACAACTGCGCTACGCCGACCCCACTATCCAACTATCAACAAGCAGGCACCACGGTGCTGGCCACCAACGACGCGGCCTCCAGCTGCGATCCAGGCGGCGCTGACGTCTGGTACTCGTTTGTCGCCAGCAGCCCAGGCGGCCGGCTGGCGCTCGACACCTGTGCCGGATCGATGGACACGGTGCTGACGGTGTACTCGGGCGTGTGCGGCGCGCTGACGGAGATGGCGTGCAACGACGACGCGACGGGAGCCACATGCAGCGGGCCCGGTTCGTCGCTGTCGGTGATGCTCGCGCCATTGCAGACGGTTCTGATCCGTGTCTCCGACAAGGGCCTGCCCGGCGCCTTCACGCTGAAATACTCCTACCAGAACCTGCCGACCAACGACGACTGCGTGGCGGCCGCGAACCTCGGGCCGGCTTCGATCTGGGGCTTCACAATGCTCGCCACGAACGACGCGCCCTCGCCCTGCGATCCGCTTGGCAACGACGTGTGGTACGCCTACACCGCGCCGACGCTCGCGGGCGTGTTGAAGCTCGACACCTGCACGTCACCGATCGACACCACGCTCTCGGTCTACGACGCGTGCGGCGGGAGTCTGCTCGGTTGCGATGACGACGGAGCGGCCTGTGGCGGCGGCGCAGCGGCGCTCGCGGTGTCGCTGAATCCGGGGCAAAGGGTGCTGATCCGCGTGTCCGACAAGGGCACGCCCGGCTACTTCAAGTTGAAGAGCTCGTTCGGCGTGCCGGCCTGCAACGGTTCAGAACTGACCACGCTCTTCACGGGCGACACGGGGCTCGCTGCGGGCACCTGCGTGTACTTCGACGTCGACGTCACGAACCCCTTGGGCCTTTCGTTCAGCCAGTTGGACACGAACGCCGACCCCTTTTGGTTCTCGGGTCCGTTTACGTTGGATGTCTATACGAAGAGCGGCACGTACCTCGGGTTCGAGATGACGCCCGGAGCGTGGACGCTAGCGACCAGCGGGGGCGGGATGCTGGGGCTGGTTGGCGCCCCCGCAACCGTCGAGTTTCCGGACTTCACCCTGCCGCCGGGGCGCACCGGTTTCTGTCTCGTCATCCAAAACGCCCGGCACGTGTGCTCGTACGGCACCAGCGCGAACATGTTCTACTCGAACGCAGACCTCACGCTGACGGCCGGTGCGTCCCAGTATTTGCCCTGGATTTCCACGGCGTACACGCCGCGCGTGTGGAACGGCACGCTGCGCTACAACTGCGTGTACGGACCGCAGCCGTACTGCACGGCTGGAACCACGAGCAACGGCTGCGTGCCCTCGATCACGGCGAGCGCCGACCCAGACGTCGCACAGGTAGGCCCGTGCGTCATAACGGTCTCGCAGCTCGAGGCCGGGCAGAACGCTCTGCTCTTCTACGGGCTGCGGCGTTGGAACGTGCCGTGGTGCAGCCAAAGCGGCAGCGGCTACCTGTGCGTGCGGCCGCCGTTCGAGCGCACGGGTGTGCAGAGCGTGGGTGGGTCGGCCGGAGCCTGCAACGGCACGCTGACGTTGGACTGGAGCGCCTACCAGCGCAACCACGCCGGCGCGCTGGGCAGTCCCTGGATCGTCGGTGAGAACGCGTGCGTCCAGTGCTGGTTCCGCGATCCGCCGAGCTGCCGCTCGACGTCGCTCTCGAACGCCGTCGAGATGACGTACCGGCCCTAAGCGACGGCCGCCGGAAGACGTCGCGCCCTCGGCCTGCATCTTTGCAGCGTCGGCACTGTCCTCGTTGTCGCTGCGACGAGCACGAAGCTAGGTCCAAGTCCTAGCGTCGATTTGGACCGGTCTGAGTGCGGGCAATCAGTGGTCGCGCGCGACGCTGAAAACGCTTCGGCCGAGTTTTCGGATTTCACGAGCGCCGAAGTCGAGGGTTCGAATCGCGTAGCCCCAAGGGTCATGCTCGACAAGTACGCTGCGGGGCATGTCCAACGAAGAGCGCGTGACGAACGCCGAAGCGCAGTTTGCGAGCTACTTCGCGAAGTACGAGCCGGCGATGGCGAAGCTCGGAAAAGCACTGCGCGCGAAGCTGCGTGCGCGGCTGCCCGGTTTGTTCGAGATCGTGTACGTGTACGAAAACCAAAACGCGCTCGTGATCTCGTATTCACCGACCGAGCACGGCTACGAAGGACTGTGCTCGATCGCGCTGTACCCGCGCGAGGTGAAGCTGTTCTTCGGGCAGGGCGCGCTGTTGTCGAAGTCGGATCCGAACAAGCTGCTGCAGGGTCGCGGCAAGACGGTGCGTTATGTCGCGATGAACGCAATTGCAGATTTCGACCGCGCTGAGATCCAAGTGCTGATGGCGGCCGCGTTGAAGCTCGCGAAGGTGCATCTCGATGCGAGCGCGAAGGGCTCGGTAATCATCAAAGCGGAGGCGCAGAAGCAGCGCGCGCGCCGCGCGACGAAGGCAGCACGACCGGCCTCTACACGTCGGACGGCGAAAGCCCGGCGCTGACCAGCTCACGCTCGCTCGCCCTTTGATTGCGTGCGGCGCGCGCGTCGAGGGTTCGAGTCCTTTCGCCCTTCACCTGCGCGTCGCGCCGCGTCCCGGTCTTTGAAAATCCCTTGGTCGTCTCCGGACCCTTTGAAAAAACGCGCCCCGTGCTTTCAACGCGCACCTAGTCCCGCGCCGGAACGGCCGGGAGCAAAGCACCTGCGGAGCGTTCGACGTCGACGCGAGCGCGCGCGACTTCCAAGAGCGCTTCGATGCGTGTGCGGCGAGCCTGCAGAGCCGCGCGTTGGCTTTCGAGGAGCGTCGTCGTCGTCGTGCTCCCGAGTTCGAACGCTGTTCGCGCCAGCGCGGCGCCGCGTTCGGCCTGCGGAAGCAGCTCGTCGGTGACGAAGCCCACGATGCGCGCCGCGCACATGGCGCGCTCGACCGAGGCTCGAACGTCACGACCGACTTCGCCGACGAGTGCTTCGTACTCCTTGGCAAGTTGGTCGCGTCGAAACTCCGCGCGGCGCACTTGGGCTTCGTTGCGATCGAACAGCGGCAGTTCGATCGTCGCACCGGGTCCGGCGAGCAGATCGATCGCTGCGCCACGCTCGGGTCGCTCCAACGAGAGGCCGGCATCGATGGCGGGCTTGGTGCGCCGAATTTCGAGCGCGAGTTGAGCCTCGGCCGCATCGAACGCGGCCCCGGCGGCGCGAAGGTCGAGTCGTGCCGAGCAGCTCAGCGCGACGAGGGCTTCACGATCAAGCTCGCGCGGATCCGGCTCGGGCAAGGCGTCCGTGAGCGCGACGTCGATCAACTCGCCGTCGAAGGACAGCAGCGCGGCGAGTCGGCGTCGCGCACCGAGGTCGTCGCGCTCCGCGCTGCGCAAGCTGAGTTCGGCGCTGAGCGCCTGACTCTGCGCGAGATTCTCTTCGATCGTCGTCGCCACTCCGCCATACACGCGTCCTTGCACGGCCTCGAACGATGCGCGCGCGAGCTCCACGTTTTCGCGGGCGACGCCGAGCAGTTCGCGCGCGGCGATGCTCTCGAAGTACGCGTCCTTCGTGTCGACCACCAGCTCGCCGGCGAAGCGCGACAGTTCGAAGATGCTCTGCTCGAGTGCGCCGAGCGCGACCTTTTCTCTGGCGGGCAGCTCCCACAGGTCGACGAGGCTCTGCACGAGGTCCGCCGAGAGCTTGGGCCGGCCGCCGCCGGAAGGAATCAGAAAGCCGACGCCGAGACTCGGATTCCTGAGCAGTCCGGCCTGCACGAAGTCCGCGCGCGCGACGCCCAAGCCGAGGAAACCGGCGTGTAGTCGACGACTGTTGAGCAACGCGAGTCGCAGCGCTTCGTCGAGTGCGAGACCGTCGACGAGCGCCGCCTCGAGCTCCTCGCGCGAGAGGGGCGTCGCGCGGGGATCGAAGACCTCGGTTTGCCCGGTAGCGTCGCGAATCAGATCGCGCGCGCGCTCCTGATCGACGCTCGGATCGACATCGACCGACGCGCAGGCCGCGCACAACGTCGCAAGCAGGACGGCGCTTCTCGAGACTTTGTCACGCATGACGCACCTCCAACGCAGATTCGAGCTCCGACGTCCTCGTGACTGGTCTGCCGAACTGCAGATACAGCGCCGGGACGAGCAGCATGTTGAGAAAGGTCGACGACAAAAGTCCGAAGAGAATCACGATCGCCATCGGAGTGAGGATCTCGTTGCCGGGCTGATCGCCGCGCAGAGCCAAGGGCACGAGTGCGAGGCCCGCCGCCAGCGCGGTCATCAGGATCGGTGAGCAGCGCTCGAGCGCTCCGTTGCGGACCGCCTCGCGCAGTTCCGTCACGCCCTCGAACTGCTGCAGGTGGCGGATGTGCGACACCATCATGATCCCGTTGCGCGCGGCGACACCGAAGACCGTGATGAAGCCGATGATCGAGGCGACGGAAAGCACTCCTCCGGCGAGGTACACGCCGAGCACGCCGCCGATCAAAGCGAGCGGCAGGTTGAGCATCACGAGCAGCGTGTCGCGCAACGAATGGAACAGGAAGTAGAGCAGCGCCGCGATACCGGCGACGATGACGACGCCGAGCACCGCGAGCAACTTCCCGGTGGCCTCGGCGCTCTCGAACTGACCGCCGTATTCGACGTAATAACCCGGTGGAAGCGGCACATTGGCGTCGATCGCTCGGCGCACGTCGTCGACGACTCCGCGGATGTCGCGACCGGCGACGTTGCACGTGACGACGATTTTGCGTTGCACGTTCTCGCGGCTGATGAAGTTCGGAGAACGGTCCTCGCGGATCGCAGCGAGTGCTTTCAGCGGCACCTTCGCGCCACTGGGCGTGTCGACCAGCGCCTCGGCGATCACGTCAGACGAAAGCGCGTCGACGGTCCCCGAACGCAGCACGAGGCCGAACGTGTTCATGCCTTCGAGCACCTCGCCGACTTGTGTGCCGCTGGTCACGACTTCGAGCGCGCGCGCGACATCGGCGACGCGCAGTCCGTGGCGCGCGATGGCCGCGCGGTCGTACTCGACGCGCACCGAAGGTACTTGGGCCTGCTGCTCGGTCGAGAGGTCGACGATTCCGGGAACCGTGCGCATCTGCGCCTCGATCTGCGCTGCGACCGAACGCAAAGTCTCGAGCTGCTCTCCGAAGAGCTTCACGGCCACGTTCGCGCGCGTGCCCGAGAGCATGTGGTCGATGCGATGGCTGATCGGTTGCCCGAAGGTCGCTTGGACGCCCGGAATCAGCGCGAGGTCGGCGCGCAACACGTCCAGCAGTTCCTGCTTGCTGCGCTTGGGCAAGCCGAGGCGCGTGGGCGCTTCCATGTCGAGCGTGAGATCGATTTCGCTCGCTTCGACGCCTTGGACGTGCTCGTCCTCGTCGGCCCGACCTGTGCGCCGTCCGATCGCCGCGATCTCGGGCTGTTTCATCAACGCTTCCTCGACCATGTGCGCGAGCCGATCGCTCTCGGCGAGCGAGGTGCCCGGTACGGTGACGAGCCCGACGACGAGCGCGCCTTCGTTGAACTCCGGCAGGAAGCTGCGCCCCATGCCGAGCGCCGCAAAGGTGCTGAGCGCGAGCAAGGCGATGCTCGGAAGAGTCACGAGCCAGGGGTGTTTCAAGGCCCAATTCAGCGGCGGCGCGTAGATCCGTTTGATGAACACGACCAGTCGAGGTTCGTGCTGAGCGAGCACGGTGCGGCTGCGCGGCAAGAGCAGAGAACACAGCGCCGGTGTAAGCGTCAGCGCCGTGATCAACGACGCCGTGAGCGCCACACAGAAGGCGAGTCCCAGCGGTTGGAGCAAGCGTCCCTCGACGCCCGTGAGGAAGAACAGCGGCGTGAAGACCAACAGGATGATCACCGTCGCGAACACGATCGAAGGGCGCACTTC
>CAYHRR010000215.1:0-7004 GCA_964358875.1 uncultured Planctomycetaceae bacterium
GGGCAAATCGTCACCGTCCTGGCCTTGTTGCTTCCAGCGCGGCAGGCACAGTCGCTGCGTCACCCTTCACGCAGCGCGCGGCCTCGGCAGATCATCTAATTCCGCATTACGAGCTCGGCCGCACGAACTTCGTCGGGTCACGCGCTGCTTGCGATCGACGCACTCGGACGTTGCCTCGCGGTGTGAGCGCGCGCCCTCAACGTTCGGCAGGACGGTCGAGTTCGAGCAGGCTTTTCCGCACGTGCGCGCGTTCGTCCGGCGTCGCTCCCGGACTTGCATCCAACAGGCGAGCGGCTTCGGCCAAATGTGGTCGCGCTTCCTCGCGTCGGCCGACGCGCGCCAGACACTCGCCCAACACGTACTCCGCACGTCCCGACGCCACGGGATCGTCGAAGCCCTTGGAACGATGCAGTGCGAGCACCTCCTCGACGGCTTCGAGTGCCGCTTGGAACTCGCCGACATCCGCGAGGAACAGGCCGTAACCGTAGAGCGCGTCGGCGAGCTCGCGCGGCGAATCCTGCGCCGCGCGGCGGATGCGCAGCACGGACTCCCACGACGCGCGCGCCTCGCCGTCGCGATGACGGGCGTGATGCAGCGCGGCGAGCTTGGCGAGCGATACGGCAACCAACGGATGGTCGTCACCCAAACGCGCGGTCTGTAGCTCGAGCGCTTCGGAGAGGTTGGCCGCAGCTCCGTCGAGATCTCCCGTTTCGAGCTGCATCGCGGCATGGTTCGAAAGCGCCACACCGAGCTCACGCTCTCCATCGCCGCCGAGCGCGCGATAGCCGGCCTCAGCACGCTGCGTCACGCTCAGCGCCTCGTCTCTTGCGCCGTGCCGCCACAAGGCCGCCGCGAGATTCGAGAGCGTCTGCAAAGTCAGCGGATGCGCGTCGCCCAAGATCGAGGCGCGGATCGCGAGCGCCTCGCGCAGTTCCGCGACGGCGAGTTCGAATTCTGCGCGCCCGAGGTGGACTCCGGCGAGGTTGTTGAGGCTCTCGGCGACCGGCAGCGTGGCAGCGCCGGATGCTCGTCGCAGTTGAAGCGCCTCCAGATGAAGCGCCTCGGCCTCAGCGTCGCGCGCGAGATTGCGCAGACATGCGGCCAAATCGTTGGCAAGCGCCGCGACGTTGGTGTGCGTGCTCGAGCCGAGTTCGCGGTGCAGCTGCAGCGCCGAGCCGAGCATCTCCGCAGCCTGGGCGAAGTCCCCGACCTGGTAGGCGAACTGCCCCAAACTGCGCAGCGAAAGCGCGTATTCCAACGAGCGCGTGCCGAAGGCCAGCTCGCGGATCGCGAGCGCCTCGCGCAACAACGGTTCGGCATCGTCGACGAGGTCCAGTCGCAGACACACATGGCCCAACGTGTCGAGCAAGTTGGCGCGCACGTGCTCGCCGTCGGCGTGTTGCCGACGAACGCGCTCGGCCTGCGCGAGGATTTGCTCGCGCGCTCGCGCCTGCCAAGCCTCGTCCTGGGACGGCTGCGCCGGCAGGAAGGCATCCATCAGGAAGTTCGAGATGCTCTGGAAGGAATCGGCCTCCATGCGCGCGTGCAACGCCTCGGCGGCGGCGACACGTTCGCCGGCGCGCGCGGAGTACAGACCGAACAACAAGGCCGCGAGCACGACGACGGCGGCCGCGACCGCCACGCGGTTGCGAAGCACGAACTTCGAAGCGCTGTAGGCCATCGAGTTGTCGCGCGCGCGCACCGGTCGGCCGGCGAGATGGCGTTCGATGTCGTCGGCGAACTCTTGGACCGATGCGTAGCGCCGTTCAGGCTCCTTGCGCAGCGCCATGAGCACGATGCGATCGAGGTCTCCGCGCAGCGCGCGTCGCAGTCCCGCGGGCGTGCTGCGAAAGCTCGTCGCCGGCAAATCGGTCGAAGTCTCGCCCTCGACGCGTGACGCGCTCGTGCTCGGGCGCTGCGGCGTCTGCTCGCGAATCAAGCGTTCCCAGTCCGCGGGGCTGCGACTCTCGCTGCGGAAGGGACGACGTCCGGTCAGGAGCTCGTAGAGCACCACGCCCAACGAATAGACGTCGATCGACGTCGTCACCGCGGCACCGCTGAGCTGTTCGGGGCCGGCGTACTCGGGCGTGAGCACGCGCGCGATCGTGCCCGGGCCGGCGGAACTCGCTGCGCCGTTTTCGTCCGCGAGCAGGCGCGCGATCCCGAAGTCGAGCAAGCGCGGAACTCCGCGCTCGTCGATCAGGATGTTCGCCGGCTTCAGATCGCAGTGCACGATCAGGCTCTGGTGCGCGAAATGCACGGCGCGACACACCTGCACGAACAGCCGCAGACGTTCGGCGATCGTCGCGCGCTCGCGTTCGCAGTAGCGATCGATCGGCTCGCCGCGCACGAGCTCCATGACGAAGTACGGGCAGCCGTCGTCGGTCGTGCCGCCGTCGTACAGGCGCGCGATGCACGGGTGCTGCAACGAGGCGAGTGCGCGACGCTCGAACTCGAAGCGGCGCAGCATCCAATCCGTCGCGTGCCCGGCGCGGATCAGCTTGATCGCGACTTCTTGCTGGAACAAGCCGTCGGAGCGTTCGGCGCGGTACACGACGCCCATCCCGCCGGCGGCGATGCGCGCCGTCACTCGATAGGCGCCGAGGTTGTGACCGAGCAGCGCATCTTCGGTTCGCGGAGGCGCACGCTTCTCGAGCCGACTGAACGCGTCGTCGACCGCATCGTCGTTCTCGAGCAGTCGCTCGAGTTCAGCGCGCAACTCGTCATCCGCGCCGCACTCGGCGTCGACGAAGGCCGCGCGTTCGAGCGCGTCCAAGAGGACGGCGCGGTGAAAGAGACCTTCGATCCGCCTCCAGCGTTCACTCTCCACGCGAGCCGTCCATCTCGGCGCGTAGCCACGCGCGCGCCATGCGCCACTCGCGCCGAATCGTCGATTCCGACGCGCCGAGCGCCTTGACCAGTTCCTCGATCGAAAGTCCCGCGAAGAAACGCAGTTCGACGATGCGCGCCTTGGTCGGATCGAATTCCTTCAAGCGTGCGAGCGCGTCATCGAGCGCCAGCAGTTCCTCGTCGGCGAGCGGTTCTGCGACGTCGAGGCCGTCGAGCGGCACGCGCACGACTCCACCGCCGCGCTTCTCGCGCGCACGCTTGCGAGCGTGGTCGACCAGCACCCGTCGGATGGCGTTGGCCGCGGCTGCAAAGAAGCTCTCGCGGTCAGCGAAACCGGTGTTTTCGTCGCCGAATAGACGCAGGTAGGCCTCGTGCACCAAGGCCGTCGCCTGGAGCGTGTGATCGCGGCGTTCGCGAGCCATCTCGCGTTGCGCCAGTTCACGCAACTCCGCGTAGAGCACGGCAGCGAGCTCTTCCGAGGCGCCGGCATCGCCCATCTGCATCGATCGAAGCATGCGGTGGATGTCGTTCATCGCCGAGAGCGCGCCCGTTCGTACTCCAGCGAGCAGCGTGCCGAAGCGCCGTAGGTCAGCCTGTGGCACGCGACTTGACCACTCGAAAGCTCGACGGTGCTCGGAGATTTCTGACCGTTTTGCGCGCGCCGCGGCGCATTCAATTTTCGCAGCACCACAGGAATGACGCCTTCGACATCCAGCTTTCGGACGTCGCACGATCCCGAGCCGCTCGGGCACGCGCACAAACCGGAACCAGCCGCCGACCACGAAACCACTTCGCCGATGAACGCTTTCCAACGCGCCCTCTCGACCACAACCGCTGTCGCACTCCTCCTCGCCGGCGCCGCACGCGCCCAGACGATCGTCGTCGACACTGCGGCGGACGACTTCGATTTCGGCGGACTGCAACAAGTCGCCGACCTGCCCGGTCCCGACGGCAAGGTCTCGCTGGTCGAGGCCGGAGTCGCCTCCGACAACACGCCGGGGGTGCAGACGATCGCGTTCCACGTCCCGCAGATCGAGTGGACGTACCAGTGGCTCTACCCCGGCCGCGCCGTGCTCAATCCGTCCGGCGGATTCCGCGTGTTCGACACCGCGATCATCGACGGTACGACGCAAACCGCGTTCACCGGCGACACCAACCCGAACGGCGGCGAGGTGGTGATCTGGTCCCAGCTCTTCATGATCAACAACGTGGGCGGCGCTGTCCGCGGACTCGACTTCTCTCAGATCGTCGTGTCCGGCGGCTCGGGCAACGTGATCCAAGGCAACTCCAACTCCGCTATCGAGATCTCCGACGGCGCCGACAGCAACCTGGTCGGCGGCACGGCGCCCGGTGAGGGCAACATCGGCAGCGGCCACATCAAGCTGGTCAGCACGAGCAACAACGTCGTCGTCGGCAACACGGTGCAGCTCGTGCGCGTGTTGGGCAACGGTCCGTTCCAGCCGCCGACCGTGAACAATCGCATCGGCGGGCCGACGCTCGCCGAGCGCAACAAGATCACGGGCCGCGGCTCGATGAGCAGCCAGGGTTACCCCGGCGGGATGGCGGTCGAGATCGGCGGGGCGACGGGGACTGTGATCGAGAACAACTGGATCGGCTTGAGCCCTGACGGTCTTTCCCAAGGGCACCCGTACGTCACCGTCGGAATCATGCTGTGGGGAGCCACCAACGACACGACGCTGATCCGCGCCAATCGGATCGCCGGGATCCGCGCGTTCTCGGTGCATCCCTACCCCTACGGCACCTACTACGGCACCGGCATCGTGATCAACAGCAACGGCAGCGGTGTCACGATCGTCGGCAACAAGATCGGCTTGAACGCCAACGATCAGCCGGTGCTCGGCTGCGTCATCGGCATTTCGACCGCGAACGACTACTACGGCAACCTGCAAAACGTGGTGATCGGCGGAACTGCGCCTGGCGAGGGCAACGAGATCGCCGGCAACGACCACGAGGGCATCGTCGTGGACAACGCGTACTCCGGCGTGCGCATCAGCGGCAACTCGATCCACGACAACGGAACGCTCGGCATCGAGTTGATCAACAGCGGCTTCTTGTGGGGCGTGTCGCCCAACGATCCGCTCGACATCGACGGCGGCGCCAACGGCCTGCAGAACTTCCCGACGCTGCAGAGCGCGATGGTCGCCGGCGGAGCGACTCAGATCACCGGCGCACTGCACTCGAGCCCGCTCACGAACTTCCAAATCGAATTCTTCGCTTCGCCGCAGTGCGACGCCTCGGGCTTCGGCGAAGGCCGCCTCTTTCTCGGCTTCGCGCCCGTGTCGACGGACAACAACGGTGACGCGAGCATCGCTGCAGCGCTCTCCGCCGTCGTCGCGCCCGGTTGGTACGTGAGCGCGACGGCGATCGCGCTCGCAAGCGGCTCGACGTCCGAGTTCTCGGCGTGCGTTCAGGTCACGGGCAGTGCGTTCACGACGTACTGCACAGCCAAGACGAACAGCCAGGGCTGCACGCCTGCGATCGCGGCCGTCGGTGCTCCGAGCGCGTCGAACGCGTCGTCGTTCACGATCAGCGCTTCCAACGTGCTCAATCGCCAGAACGGCGTTTTCTTCTACGGCTTCGCGCAGCAGATCGCGCCCTTCCAAGGCGGCTTCAAGTGCATGTCGAGTCCGAGCAAGCGCACTCCGGTCCAGAACTCCGGCGGCAGCGCACTCCCCGCCGTCGACTGCAGCGGCATCTACTCGTTCGCGTTCAACGCATGGATCCAAACCGGCCTCGATCCGGCGCTCGTCGTCGGACAGGAAGTCGACGGCCAGTTCTGGTCGCGCGACTCCGGCAGCCCGAGCACCACCGGGCTCACCAATGCGATCCACTTCGTGATCGGTTCCTGAAACAAACTGCGCGTCCTGAAATGCACGCGTTCACAGCAGATAAATGACCGTTTCGAGTTTCGGAAAGCGCATGGGCTTGGAAAGCGGGACGGCGCATTCCGTTGCGACAGAGCGGCTCAGCTCGAACCCGGGCAAGAGCGCTCCGAATCATGGCACTTGAAGGGACAACGACATTGAAGACACAGCATCTGACTTGGCCGGTGATCGCGCTGCTCATGCTCGTCGGCGCCGCGCACGCACGACAAACGACGTGGCAAACCACGATCACGGAACTGCCGCTCCTTCCGGGCGGGACGTACTCGTCCGCTTACGCGATCAATGACACCGGCAAGATCGTCGGAGTCGCCAACGATGCGACCGGTACGCTCCACACGGTGCAGTGGTTGAACGGGCAGATCTCGATCATCCCCAGTTACGGCGCGAGCGGATTGTCCGTGCCCGATGACCTCAACGACGCAGGCGAGATCGCGGGTCATGTGAGCGTCAGCGGCTTCTTCTCCTACGCGCTCTGGTGGAATTCCCAGAACAACCCGACCGCTCTGCCGGGGCTTCCGAGCGGATTGACGGCCCTCAACCGTGCATACGCGATCAACGCGTCGGGGCAGATCGTGGGCCTGGCCAGGGAGGGCGGGCCGAACTACTTCGGGCATGGAGCCGTCTGGTTTCAGGGCGCGTTGCAGACCGACCTCGGCGCCTCCACGACGGCCTACGGCATCAACGACCTCGGCGCCGTCGTCGGTCTGGCGGCGACGGGTAGTCATACGTACGCGTTCCTCTGGCAGAACGGCCAGTTCACCGACCTCAGCACGTGGACCGGCGGCGGCGTGACTTCTTGGGCCTACGCGATCAACAACCAAGGCGACATCGTGGGCCTGAACGCGAGCGTCGCGTCGCTGTGGCGCAACGGCTCGGTGCAAGCGCTCAACATGCCGCCTGGTCTCTCGAACTACACGCCCGCAATCGACATCAACGACGCAGGCGACATGATCGCCACGGCCAGCACCACGTCCGGCCCCATGGCCGAGCGCGGCGTCCTGTGGCGCAATGGCACAGCGATCGACCTCGGCACGCTGCCGGGCGGCACGAGAAGCCGCGTACGTCGCATCAACGCCGCGGGCGACATCGTCGGCGAAGCGCAGTCCGCCAGCCTCTACTTTCGCGCCGTGAAGTGGACCGTCACCGCCGTCGCCGCGACGACGTACTGCACAGCCAAGACGAACAGCCACGGTTGCACGCCTGCGATCGCGGCCGTCGGTGCTCCGAGCGCGTCGAACGCGTCGTCGT
>CAYHRR010000216.1:0-1262 GCA_964358875.1 uncultured Planctomycetaceae bacterium
CACTTCCACCCGGGTGAGGCACCGTGTTTCGAAGAGGCAAGAGCGTCGTGGGCTTGGACCTAGGCTGCCAGGTCGTCAAAGCCGTCGAGATCACCCTGGAGGGCCCCGAGCCCGTGATCACCGGTTTCGCACGCGTCGAAATCCCGCCGGGTGGCGACAAGGCTGCGGCGGTAGCCGAGCTGTTCAAGCGCGGCAAGTTCCGCTCGAAGCACGTGGTGACCTCGGTCGCCGGGCAAAACGTCGTCGTGCGCTACGTGCAGATGCCGAAGATGTCGGAGGCCGAGCTCAAGCAGGCCATCCGCATCGAGGCCGATCGCTATGTGCCCTTCGAACTCGACGAATGCGTCATCGATTGTCAGCCGTTGACGCGCAAGGCGGCGCGCGGCGGCGAAGGTGAGGCGAAGGACCAGAACGTGGCCGACACGATGGGTGTGTTGCTCGTCGCTTGTCGCCAACAGACCGTCGACGAGCAGGTGAAGCTCGTGCAGCAACAGGGGCTGCAGCCGATCGCCATCGACGTCGACGCCTTCGCGCTCGCCAATGCCTGGGAGTTGTGCGGCCTACCGGCGGAGGACCTCGCCAACGAACCGGCCGCCGACGGCACGACGCCGCGCGAGGAGCGCGCGATCGCGTTGGTCGACATCGGCGCTTCGCGCACTTCGATCAACGTGTTGTGCGGCGGCGAGACCTGCTTCAGTCGCGAGATCGGCATCGGCGGCCACGACATGACCCAGGCCGTCGCGCGCAAGCTCGGCCTCGAAGTGTTCGAAGCCGAAGCGATCAAGCGCGCCGGCGACGACAAGGAAACCGAAGTCGCGCGCGCCATTCAGCCGGTGCTGGAAGACCTGACCAACGAGATTTCGTTGTCGCTCGACTACGTCGAGAATCACGAGGGCCTGCGCGTCGAGGAAGTGCTGCTCTCGGGCGGCGGTGTGCTCGCGCCGGGCTGTGTTGCCTACGTCGAACAAGCGACCGGTCGACCGACGCGCACCTGGAACCCGCTCGAGGGTTTGCGCATCGCCGAAGACCGCGTCGACGTCGAGGAACTGGAAACGTGGGCGCCCTCGTTGGTGGTGGCGCTCGGTCTCGCTTCGAGGGTCCGTGCAGCATGATCCGCATCAATCTCCTGCCCATCGAGTTGCGCCGCAAAACGCGCTCGTCGATCAAGGTGCTCGGCCTCATCGCAGCCGGCGCGAGCGTCAACGCTCTGCTGGTCGCTTGGTACGGCTGGCTCGCTTTCGGTGTCGCCAACGAGGTCGGTA
>CAYHRR010000216.1:1272-6979 GCA_964358875.1 uncultured Planctomycetaceae bacterium
GCGAGCACTCGGTGCTGCAGACCGAGATGGACGGGTTGACGCCGCAGGTCAACTACCACAAGTCGCTCGAAGGTGAGAAACGCCGCTTTTCCGGCCGCGAACAGGCCTTGTCGAGCATCACCAAGACGCGCATCTCGTGGACCAAGAAGATCGACGAGCTGGTCTCGGTGATCAACGGCGGCGGCGACGGTCAACGTCACTTCGTGTGGCTCGACGGCATCAACGTCACGCAGACCTCCGAGACCAAGACCAAGAGCGCGGGCACGTTCAAAGCCGGCGCGCACTCGGGTTCGTCCGCCTTCGGACAGGTCGCCAACTTCCTCGAAGACCTCGAGAAGTCGCCCTTCGTCGAAGACTTCATGGCGCCCGCGCCGCCCGAGGGCTCGCAGACCCAAGTCGACGAGGAACTCGAGCCGCCCGTGGTGTGGAACTTCCCGCTGGCCTTGCAGCTCAAGAGCAAGGAACCGCCCAAACCCGATCCCAAGAAGCCGACCAAGCCGGTCGCCGCTGCCGGCGAAGACACGACCGCCAAGGAGTCCAACCCGTGAACGAAAAGAAAGTCGTGCTCGTCGTCGGCGGCGTCAGCCTCGCCGTCGCCCTGGGCCTGGGTTGGTTCGTGTATGCGCAGTACGAGACGATCGCGCTGGCGCGCGAAGAGGTCGGTGCGTTGCGTGTCGGCATCGATCAATCGCGCAAGCTGCTGGCGCAGACGCCGATGCTCGAGAAGGAAGTGATCGTCATGCGCGAGACCGAGGAGGCCATCAAGGAAATCCTCCCCGACGAGCAGGACCTCAACAATCTCGTGCGCGATCTGCAGCGTTTCCAAGACGACACCAACGTGCACATCACCGGCCTGAAGAAGCGCGACCTCGCTCCCAAGGGCGCGAAGGCCGACAAGGACGCGTTCGACAAGGTCGGCTACGAAATCACCTTGGAGGCGGATTCGTTCCAACTGCTGTCGTTCCTCGATCGCATCGAGAGCCACTCGCGCTTCCTGCGCGTCCCTTCGGTGACGATCGACGCTGCGGCGCGCCGCGATCTCGAGAAGTCGGGCGTGCCCGAGCACAAGGTCAAGCTCGAAGTCGAGACGTTCATGTACCGGCCGCAGGTCGGCCTCGAACAAATCAAGATCGACAGCTACCCGCGCAAGCGCGAACTGTTGCTCGGCGAGATCGCGCGTCACCGTCAAGCGATCAGCGTCGATCACTACAGCTATCGCGGACAACGCGGCCGTCGTGATCCGTTCGTCGACCCGCGCATGCCGGTCGCGCAGCAGGATCCGAGCGGCCTGTCGATCCAGGAGCAATCGCGCATCGTCGACGAACTCGTCGAACGCATGAACGAGCTGCGGCAGCTCTCGGACGCGGTCAGCAAGCCGGGCATCACGATCGTCGAGCAGATGACGACGCGCGCCGAGATCGAACAGAAGCTCGCGGCACTCGAGGAGGCGGCGCGCGCCGTCGCGGCCGAGGGCAAGGTGCGCTTTCCGATGGCCGAGAGCCGCTTGCAGCAGCAAGTGCTCGAACCGATGACGCAGATGCGCAACGAGTTGCTCGCGTCGGCCGGTTCCAGCGGTCCGACGGCGGAGACACTGACGCAGTTGCTCCAGACCATGATCAAGGACCTCGATCAGGGCGAACCGAAGCTCGCGCTCGAGGCCTTCGCGACGATCGAGCCGAGTTTGGGTCTCGCGCAAGCGGATTCGCTGCGCAAGGGCCTGGCCGATTCGTTGCGCCGCAAGGCCGACGAGGCGCGCATCCAGATCGACTTCGACTCTAAAACTCTCGACATCAAGGGTGTCGCGATCCAGGAAGGCCGCGCCGCTGTCGCGCTGATCAACGGCCGCGCTCTGTCGGCCGGGGACCTCGTCGACGACGAACTCGTCGTGCGCGCGATCCGTCCGGGGGACATCGAGTTCGTGTTCCGCGGTGTGGTTCTAGTCCGCCGCTACTAGGCGCCGATACGGCCTGCGAAACGGGAGCGGAGTCCCGTCAACACGGAGTCGTAATGGTGATCCACAAAAACACATGCATGCTCGCCGTCGTGCTCGCCTTGTGCGTGCCTTCGGCAATTGGTCAGACGGTGGGCAAGGACGCGCGCGTCGATTTGCGCGTGGACAATCGCTCGCTGGCTGAGGTGATCGAATTCCTGCGCGAACAAACCGGCGCCAACCTGGTGTTGATGCCGGGCGCCGACGCGACGATCTCGCTCGAGCTGTCCGACGTCGGCTGGCGCGATGCCCTCGAAATCGCGGCGGAAACGGCCGGTTGCATCGTCGCGGAGCGCACAGGCGGAATCCTCGTGATCGAGAAGCCGGTGCGCGTCACGTACGAGACGACCGGCACCGACATCACGCAGGTGATCGACCTGATCGGCAAGATGGCCGGCGCCAACATCGTCGTCGCACCGGAGGTCACGGGCACGCTGTCGCTGCGCCTGACCAACGTGCCGTGGCGCGATGCGCTCGACGTCGCGGTCAAGACGCTGGGCTACGTCGTCATCGAGGAGAACCGCGGCATCCTGCGCGTCGTCGATCCGGTGACGCTGCAGGCGCAGATGGATACGCGTAGCTACCAGCTGCGCTACATCCGCCCCAAGAGCAAGTTCAAGCCGATGATCAAGTCGGAGTTCTTGCAGCCCATCCAAGTGCAGCAGGCTGCCAAGGGCGGCGCCGAAGACGTGTCCAAGTCCTTCGCCGTGCTCGACGCGTTGCGCAAGGGTCTGTCCAGCGGCGGCGAACTCGACTACGTCGAGCTCGCCAACGTGATCATCGTGCGCGACACCGCGCAGGTGCACGACGAGATCAAGGCGATGATCGATCGCCTCGACGTCGAGCCGGCCCAGGTCTTCTGCGACGTCAAATTCGTCAGCACGCTCGACGGCGACCTGCTCGACCTCGGCGTCGATTACGGCGACGGCGGACCGCGCGTCTCGATGTCCGGCGGCCAAGTGCCGACGAGCGTTCCCTTCGGTCTCGGCACCGGCGATTGGGAAGACGGCGTCGCCGTCGGTTCGAACGGACTCGGTGCGCCGTGGAGCGATCCGTTGCTCAACCTCGGAAACACCGTGGTGCCCGACACGGTCTTCGGCGCGCTGTCGTTCACCAACGTGCAGGCGACGCTGAAGATGCTGCAGCGCGACACCAAGAGCGACGTGATCCAAGCGCCCAAGATCATGGCGCTCGATGGAGCGGAGGCGACGATCTTCGTCGGCGAGACGATTCGCTACGCAGAAGCCAAGTCCGAACAGGGCCAGTCCGGCGGTCTGCAGCTGTCGCTGGCCGAGGCCTCGGGCTCGCCGGTCGATGTCGGCTTCCAACTCTTGATCGTGCCGCACGTGATTCCCGGCACGAACAACCTGACGCTCGAAGTGATCCCGAAGGAGACCAGCCTTTCGGGCACCGGCCAATCCGCGCTCGCGCCCGCCGGTTTCGACGTGTTCACGGTCGGCGCCTCGGGCCTCGAGGGTTCGATCGCCTTGCCGCGCACGCGCTCGTCGACGATCGTCACGAGCATGCTGCTCGAAAGCGGTCAGACGGCGATGATCGGCGGCTTGACGACGGACACCGATACCGCCACCGACTCGCGCGTTCCCTACCTGTCGGCGATCCCGGTGCTCGGCGAGTTGTTCAAACACGAGAAGAAGGACCGCGAGCGTCGCAGCTTGCTCGTGTTCATCACGCCGACGATCGTGCACGCATCTGCGGACACGGAGCGCATCGTGCAGGCCGAGTTGCTGCGCCGACGCTCGCGCCTCATCGAGGAGGTCGACAGCCTGATGTCCGAAGAGACGCGCGCGGCCTACAAGGCCAAGAAGAAGGACAAGAAATAGGTTCGGCGCGTCCCGCAGGGACGCACTCGACCTCGGATCTTCCGCGGGCTCCGCTCGGGCTATGTCCCGCGCGGAGCCCGCCTTCTTTCGGCGGAGAATTCGACCTTTGGTTTCGTATAGCGCCCGACGATAGGGGAGAGTGTTCGGGCCCACGGCTCTTCGCCGTTGGCCTCGCGGTCCGTCGCCGCTCGTTTTTCGAGTGTGCGGCCGAGGCCGCGCGACGTTCCCTAATTCCCAGATCACGTTGATCCGGAGCACGGCCCGCGCCTGCGTTCCGCCGCTGACCCATCGGGTTCGCGTGCGGTATGTACGGGTGCGAGGACGGCTCGGCGCGGAGTCCCACCGCAGCGCGCGGCTCGTTATCGAGTCGCGTCGCGCGGGAAGCACGGACACCGCCAGAGCCCGCGGCCCGGACGCGAAAGCTGTTTCACATGACCGATTCTTTGCCCTCGGGCGCCAACTGGCCCCCGAGTCAGGGCACAGGCGGGGAGTTCCTCCCGGCCTCGTCGCCCAGCCCTCTTTCCTTTCCCTCCGACAAGTCCTTCAGCGCCTCGCCCTCCAGCGCGCCGCCCACGAGCGAGCAGCCTGCGGCCGAGGCCGATCCGCTCGCGCCGCGCCGTCGCCGGCGCCGCGGTGGTCGCGGTCGCCGACGCACGCTCGGCAGCCCGAACGAGGCGGGCGGCGAGCACGACCTCGACGCGCCGCCGCGAGCTGACTCCGCAGACGCACCCGAGTTCGCGCCGGCGCACGAACAGTCCGACGCGGACGCCGACGACGAATTCGCACCGCGTGCAAATGCGTCGGCCGCCGAATCGGAATCGGCGCCGCAAGCCGAACGCACCGGTGACACCGGTGACACCGGTGGCCCCGCTGGATCCGAGGGCCCCGATAGCACCGGTGGCCTCGATGGCGAGGCCCCGCGCCGTCGCCGCCGCGGACGCCGCGGTGGTCGTCGCCGTCGCGGCGCTGTGAACGGCGCCGGCGAAGCTGCGCTCGGCACGCCGTCATCCACGCTCGAAGCGGACGCCGTCGAAGCCTTGCCGCTGCTCGAGGACCCTGAACCGGTCGACGACGATGTCGTCGCCGTGCTGGCGGCTCCGATCGAGCCTGCCGGATTGCAAGGCAAGGCCCCGCGCCGTCGCCGCCGTCGCGGCAGAGGTCGCGGTCGCAATCGCGACGAACAAGCCGAACTGGACACGCCGTCGGACGCTGCGCTCGATGAGCCGTCGACGACGACCGAATCCGACGCACCGGTGCTCACGCCGGCGAACGACAGCGAGAGCGATGCGGACGGTGCACCTCGCCGTCGCCGTCGTCGCGGACGCGGCCGCGGTCGAACCACCGACGCTCCCGCGGGACCGGTCGGCGTCGAGACGATTCCGGGGGAAGAGGACGATCTTCCGACTCCCGAACCCGTCGCGCGCCCGGCACCTGAACCGCGCCGCCGCTCAGCGGCCACGCGCACGCCTACCGGCCGCACGGCTAGCGCTCGCCCGGCTGTCGAGCGCGAGGAGTCGCGCCCGGCTCCCAAGCCCGGCCGCAAGAACGTGATCCTCGTCAACGCCGTCGATCGCGAGGAAACCCGCGTCGCGGTGGTGGAGGACGGTCAGATCGTCGACTTCCAGATGCACGTCAAGCGTCACGAAACGCTGGTCAACGACATCTACCGCGGCAAGGTGGTCAATCTCGAACCGGCGATCGGCGCAGCCTTCGTCGACTTCGGCCAGGGGCGCAACGGCTTCCTCCATACGTCCGACGTGCTGTCGGTGTACGGCGACGCCGATTGGAGCCTCGACAAGTTGCTGACCCACAAGATCGATCCCGACGAGTGGGACGAGAAGTCGAGCCAACCGGACGTCGGCGACGAGCTCGCCGA
>CAYHRR010000217.1:0-5879 GCA_964358875.1 uncultured Planctomycetaceae bacterium
GGGATGTGGTTCTTGCGGTACTTGCCGAGATAGGAGCCGTCGGCGTCGTAGACGGCCGCGGTGTTGTAGTAGACGCCCGGCAGGTCGCGCTCGTAGACCGGCACCACCACCGCCATCTGGTACTTCGACGCGAGCTTCGCGACCGCGTCGGTGGTCGGCCCCGGCACCGGCTCGGTCGCGTCGTACCAGCGCGCGTCCTGGCTCGGACAGAAGTACGGGCCGTTGAAGATCTCCTGCAAACACAACAGCTGCACGCCGCGCCGCGCCGCGTCCTCGATGAACGGCAAGTGCTTGGCGAGCGCCGCCGCTTGGATCTCCTTGACCGACACGCGCTCGTCGTTGATCGGATTCGAGCACTGGATCAGACCGCCGCGAATGATTCTGGCCACGTCGAAAACCTCCGGTTACCAGCGCGAAATCAGGACTTTGCGGTCGGTGTAGAAATCGAAGGCCTCGCGGCCGTGGGCTTTGAGATCGCCGAAGAACGAGCCCTTCGCACCGCCGAAGCCGAAGAAACTCATCGGCGCTGCGACGCCGATGTTCACGCCGGCCATGCTCGCTTCGATGTTGTAGCGGAAGGTGCGCGCGCTCTTGCCGCTGGTGGTGAAGATCGAACTCGCGTTGGCGAGCGGATGCTTGCTCGCGATCGTGAGCGCCTCGTCGAGACCCGGCACGCGCATCATGCACAGCACCGGTCCGAAGATTTCTTCCTTGGCGATCGTCATCTGTGGCGTCACGCCGTCGAACAAACTCGGTGCGAGGAAATAGCCCTGCTCGTCGACCTTGACCTTGCGGCCGTCGCACACGAGTTCCGCGCCTTCCTTGACGCCCTTGTCGATGTAGCCGAGCACGCGCTCCTTGCTCTTTTGCGAAATGATCGGGCCCATCGTCGTGTCGGCCTTGGTGCCGTCGCCGACCTTCGTGTCCCTGATGCGCTCGATGAGCCCCGCGCGCAATTTCGCGTGCGCGTCGCCGACGGCGAGCACCACGCTCGCCGCGAGACAGCGCTCGCCCGCGCAACCGAAGGCCGATTCGGCGATCGCGTCGATCGCTTTGTCCATCTCCGCGTCGGGCATCACGATGATGAAATTCTTCGCACCGCCGAGCGCTTGCACGCGTTTGCCGTTGGCCGCGCCGGTCTTGTAGACGTACTCGGCGACCGGACTCGAACCGACGAAGGACACGCCGCGGATCAGCGGGTGCGCGAGCAACGCGTCGACGGTTTCCTTCGCGCCGTTGACGAGGTTGAGCACGCCGGCGGGGAAGCCCGCGTCGTGCACGAGTTGGAAAATCAAGCGCTGGCTCAGCGGCACTTGCTCCGACGGCTTGCTGACAAAGGTGTTGCCGCACGCGACCGCGAACGGAAAGAACCACAGCGGCACCATCGCCGGAAAATTGAACGGCGCGATGCACGCGAACACGCCCAGCGGTTGGCGCACCGACTCGCAGTCGATGCCGTGCGCGACGTCCTCGAGCGCTTGGCCCATGAGCAGCGACGGCGCGCCGCACGCGACCTCGACCATTTGGATTCCGCGCCGCACGCTGCCGCGCGCTTCGGAAAGCGTCTTGCCGTTCTCGCGCGTCACGATTGCGGCGAGTTCGTCCGCGTGCGTTTCGAGCAGCGCCTTGAGCTTGAACAGATACTGCACGCGCTCCTCGGCCGGCACGCGCCGCCAAGTCGCGAAGGCCTCGTGCGCCGCGCGCACAGCCGCATCGACCTCCGCTGCGCCGCCGAGCGGACAGTGCGCGATCACCGCGCCGGTCGCCGGATTGCGAACCTCTTGGACGGCGCGCGAATCGACCTCGATCCACTCGCCACGCACGTAGTTTTTCAGCCGCTCGATCTTCATGGGCGCATCCTCGGCTCGAGCCGAAGGGCCCGGCGCAACGTTGCGGCCCAGCCTAGCGCTGCGACGCAGTCGCGCAACGCGCGTGAAATCAGCGCTTCTTCGGACCGAGCGTGTCGCGATCGAGTTTGTGGAACGAGGTCTGGTTCAACAGCGCTGCCGTCGACGACGCGCGCGAGTACTCGTCGCCCGCCAAACGCCGACGCGTCGCCCACACGTCCTTCAACAGCTCGAAGGCGCGCGTGGTGCGGCGATCGCGTTCGCCGAGCAGCGGACCGCGCACGAAATTCTGCTCGCACTCGGCGACTTGAAAGCCGAGGTATTGCGCCAGCGCCAGCCATTCGACGATCCAGGCCGGGCTCGAAACCTGCGCGCGCTGCGCGATTTTCTTGGCGGCGCGACCGCGCACGCCTACCAAGCCGGCGAAGCAGTCGCGCGCGCCGTGCGGCACCATCAACTGCGACAGGCGCAACACGGTCGTGTCGGCTGCGCGTTCGAGGAACGATCGTCCGTCGCTGCCCGACTCGCGTTCGGCGGCGCCGCGCGTGATCAACGCGATGTCCGCGCCCGCGCGCAGGCGTTCGAGCAACGCGCCGGCGTTTTCGACCGGCACCGCGAGTTCGGGATCGACCACCAGCAAGTATTCGCCGCGCGCCGCGAGCACTCCGGTGCGCACCGCCGCACCGCGCCCTTTGCGCTGGTCGTGGCGCGCCACCACCAAGCCCGAGAATTGCGCGCGCCAACGCTCGACGTGACTCTGCAGTCCGTCGTGCGTGCCGTCGTCGACGACGACGACTTCGACCGCGCCCTGCAGCGCGCGCGCGAACACGCGCACCGCCGTCAACAAGGCTCCGATGCCGCGATCACCCTCGCCCACGGGCAAGACGATGCTCGTGGCGAGAGCGCTCGCTCCGCTTCCCTCTTCCATGACCGCTGCTCCCCTCGCAGTCGCCCCCACGACGACCGGTTCGCGGCTTCGCGAACGAGCGTGATTCGACGCAGCGCGTGAGCGGTCTTGATACGCGCCGCCGAAAGCGGTGTGACGATTCGTTCAGTCGCCGGAAGAACGGCTCTCATCGCGGTACGCGTCGCGAAAAGGCACGCCCCCCGCCGCTTTTTCGAGCGCCCGTTGCGTCGCACCGAGCTTGGGGTCGGCACACGCAGCGCGCAACGCGCCCTCGTCGAAGGCCAGCGCGTCGACGAGGCGCGGCAGCAATTGCAGCATGGCCACGGCGCGGTCGTGCGCGCGGAACAACGGCGGCTTGATCAGTTGGAAGTCGCGGTGATAGCCCGAGGGCAAGTCGCGGATCACGTCGAGCAACGCCGCGCGGTCGGCGACGATCTGGCGCGCGTGGGCGCGCATCAGCTCGAGCGCGTCGGGGTTGCGCTTGTGCGGCATCAACGACGAACCCGTGGTGAAGGCCGTGGGCAGCGCGACGAAGCCGAACTCGCTCGTGTTGTAGAGCCACACGTCGCTCGCGAACTTCGCGATGTCGAGCGCGAGCGCTTCGAGCGCGGTCAAGTGCGCGAGCTCGGCGCGGCCGCGCGCGTGCTGCACGTGCGTGACAGGCTCCTCGGGAGCTTCGAAGCCGAGTTCATGCGCGACGAAGGCTCGATCGAGCGCCAGCGGAACGCCGTAACCCGCGCCTGAACCGAGCGGACATTCGCGCAGACGTTCGCGCGCGTGCTCGAGCTCGCGCAGGTCGTTCTCGAAGGCGCGCGCGTGGGCGCCGAGCCAAGCGCCGACCGTCGAGGGCATCGCGCGGCGCAGGTGCGTGTAGCCGGGCAACGGCAGCGCGCCGTGCTTCTCGCTCGCGCGCACGAGGCTCGCGCGCAACTCGTCGGTGAGCGACCACGCCACCGCATTCGCTTCGCGAAGCCACAGACGCATGTCGACGGCGACTTGTTCGTTGCGACTGCGCGCGGTGTGCAGCCGCTTGCCGGGCTCGCCGATCTTGTCGGTGAGGCGCCGCTCGACGGCTGAGTGCACGTCTTCGTCATCGGCGCCGACGGTCCACTCGCCGCGTCGAAAGGCCTCGAGCAGCTCGACGAGGCCGGCGTGGATCGAGTCGCGATCGGCGTTCGTGATCAGACCGACCTTGGCCAAGCCGGCGGAGTGCGCGAGCGAGCCGCGAATGTCGTGCTCGACGAGCCGGCGATCCCACAGCGGATCGTCGCCGACCGTGAAGGCCAACATCTGTGCGTCGATCGCATCGCCGCGGTCCCACACCGGTCGTTGAAATCCAGTCGTGCTCATGTGGTTCTCATTTGGCGATCGCCGTCGCGCGCAAGGCCTCGAACGCGAGCGGCGCCATGCGCGTGTAGAAATCGACGCCGGCCTCGAGCTCGTGCTGCAACACGAATTCGTCGGGCGTGTGCGAGCGCGCCGTTTCGCCCGGACCGCATTTCACTGCGGGAATGCCCTGCAAAAGCGCCATGTCGCTCATCGTCGACGAGCCGATCGCGGCGCTGCGCGAGCTCGCGCGCAAGGCCGCGAGGACGAAGGGGTGATCGGCCGCAGTTTCGAAAGGACGCAAGCGCGCCGACTTCACCGTGAGCTTCGCGCGCGGCATGCGGCCGGCGAGGGCCGCGAGCGCTTCGTCGGCGCCGTGCAGCGGCGTCAAGCGCGCGTCGAACAGCGCGTCGGCTCGATCGGGCACGACGTTGTGGCGTTCGCCGGACTTGAACACCGTCGTCGCGATCGTGCTCGCGCCGAGCAACGGATGGTGTCCGTCGAGCTCGATCCACGGCGCGGTGCGCGCGATCTCTTCGGCGGCGGCGAGCAGCGCGTTGTCGTGCTCGACGCGCGCAACGTGCGCCGCGTGGCACGAGCGACCGTGCCATTCGGCGCTGAGCACGGCGAGTCCCGACTGCGCGCGCACGACCTGCAAGCCGGTCGGTTCGCCGGTGACCGCCGCGTCCGGCAAACCACAGCGCTCGAGCACCTTGGTCATGCCTGCATTCGTCGTCTCTTCGCACTCGGTCAGCGCAATTTGCAGCGTTCCGTCGAGCCGCGGTCCCTCAGCAAGCGCACGCAGCGCGCACAGCATCGCGACCACGCTCGCCTTGGCGTCGTTCGCACCGCGCCCGTACAAACGCTCACCCTCCCACACCGCTGCGTGCGCATCGCGCGTCCAACCGCCGCCGACGGGAACGGTGTCGAGGTGCGAGTTGTAGAGCACGCGCGGACCGCGCCCGAATTCGATCTGCGCCACGAGCGTGTGACCGAAACGCTCGACGTCGATCTTCCACGAGGCGAGCAACGCCGCCACGTAGTCGGCGATGTGTTGCTCGTTGCCCGTGGTGCTCTCGATGCCGACGAGCGTGGCGAGCAGGTGCGCGGGCTCGCGCGGAAAACTCAAACCGTGACTCCCTTCGGCGCGGGTTCGAGCGTGACTTGGTTCAGCGCCGGCGCGTCGTCGTGCGGCGCCTTCTCGGGCTCGCGCGTAACGAGCGTGCCTGCGCCCTGCGTCGTGTAGAGCTCTTGCAGCAACGAGTCGCCGTCACCGCCGGAAACGACGTGAACGCGTCCGACACCGCCGTACAACGCCGCACGAATCGCCGCTGCTTTCACGCGCATTCCGCCGCGCAACGCGCCCGATTCCTCCATCGCGTCGAGCTCGCCGATCGACAGCGCCGAGAGCAGCGAATTCGCGTCGCTCGGGTTCGACAAGATGCCCGGAGCGCCGGTGAGCATCACGAGCTTCGCCGCGCCGAGCGCGACTGCGATCGAAGCCGCGGTCAAGTCTGCGTTGACGTTGAGGAAGTTGCCGTTGCCGTCGCCCGCCGGCGGACACACGACGGGAATGAAGCCGCCTTCGATCAGTGCGAGCAGCGGCTTGGGGTCGACCGACTGCACGTCGCCGACCTCGCCGAAATCGACGATGCCTTCGGTCGTGCGCGTCGGCGCACGGCGTTTCGCGACGAGCAAGCCCGTGCTCGTGCCTGCGACGCCGACTGCGGGCGCGCCCTCGGCGACCATCATCGCGACGACTTCGCCGCTGAGCTCGCCGGCCGTTGCCATGCGCAGCG
>CAYHRR010000217.1:5889-6880 GCA_964358875.1 uncultured Planctomycetaceae bacterium
AGTGGTGACGCGCCGTCCGTCGACCATGCGCGGCTCTTCGCCGAGCATGCGTTGCAGCGTGTCGGTCTGCGGACCACCGCCGTGGACGACGACGATGCGCGCGCCGAGCGCGTGTACGACGGCGACTTGCCGCGCAAACGCACGAATCGCAGCGGGTTTCGCGATGGTGCCGCCACCGACTTTGATCACGAAGGTCTTGCCGCGGTGCAAGCGGACGTGCGGTGCAGCCTTGAACAAATCGGTCATCGGTCGAGCTCCAACGGGACGGGACGGTTCGCGCGAGATCGCGGTTGACGCTCGAGCGACGCGAACAGGCTCTCGAGCAAGGCAATTTGAGCGTGCAGGCGGTTCTCCGCCTGATCGACGACGACGGACCACGGCCCGTCGAGCACTTCGTCCTTGACGACGACGTTGCGTCGCACGGGCAGGCAGTGCATGAAGCGCGCGCGGTCGGTCTTGCGCATCCATTCGGCGCCGACGCACCAATCGCGCAAGCCTGCGCGTTGCGCGGTTTCCCGAGCGAGGTCGCCCCAGCTTCCGAGGCTCGCCCACGATTTCGCGTAGACGATGCTCGCGTCCTTCAAAGCGCTCGCGCGATCGTCGGTGATCGTCAGCGTGCCGCCGTTCGCTGCCGCGAGCGCGCGCGCCTCTGCGATCACGCTCTCGTGCAGGTCGTAACCCTGCGGTCGCAACAACACGACGTCCATGCCGCGTTGCGTCGCCATGGTCAGCGTCGAATTCGGCACCGCGTGCGGCAGCGGCTTGGGATGCCACGCCCAAGTCAGCACGAATTTGCTGCGCTTGGGCACTTCGTATTGATCGAGCGTCGTCCAGTCCGCGAGCGCTTGGCACGGATGCCACAGCGCGCTCTCCATGTTGACGACCGGCACACCGGCGTGACGACGGAAGCCGTTCATCAACGCGTCGCGCAGATCCTTGTCGAGCGATTGGATGCCCGCGAAGGCGCGGATCGCGAGCGCGTCGACGAACC
>CAYHRR010000218.1:0-6866 GCA_964358875.1 uncultured Planctomycetaceae bacterium
GCGCCGAGATTCCGATCGAGGAACGCGGCGCGCACGAGATCACGCACGGCTTCGGCAAGCGCACCGCTCCCGAAGGCGTCAAGGTCTACAACCCAGCCTTCGACGTAACGCCGGCGCGACTGGTCACCGCGATCATCACGGAAGTCGGCGTCATCGAACATCCGAACGTCGAGCGCGTCGAAGCGGCGTTGCGGCGCGGCGGCGTCGCGTTCGATTAGATCTGCGGCCAGCCGAATTGCGAAGCATCTCAGCGTCGAGCCTATCGCGGCAGTGAAGTCACGCTCAGCTGCACTGATTTCGTGTCAAGGAGGTTGGCGTTCACAAGTGAGACGGTGACGGTGCCCATCGCGACAGGCACGGTTCCGACTGCCTTGCCTGAGTGAACGCCCGAGGAATAGATCGTCTTCCCGTCCTGCAAGACGCGGAACTCGATGTTCTTTCCGAAAATCTCTACAGCTTCAATCTGGAGTGAGGCGGGCTCCTCGATGTTGTAGACAAGTGCCCGTTGACTGCTTGCATCAACCGAAAGCGCTTGGTTCTTCGTGAGTTCGCGAGGACTCGCTGCAAACAACCCACCACTTCCCGACGACGGCGAAGCGCGCATCAATAGGAGAACCGCGAAGATTGCGCCAACTGTGAACAGCGACGTGCCCGCCAAGACTGCGACCTTGACGAGTGCGTTTGACTTGCCACGCGCTAGCCAAATCACGACCGCGATCCACAACGCGGCAAGCGGGAGCGCGAGAACCACTTCCAACAATCCGATGCCGAGCA
The DNA here is from genome assembly GCA_964358875.1 of uncultured Planctomycetaceae bacterium. GTDB lineage: Bacteria > Planctomycetota > UBA1135 > UBA1135 > CAYHRR01. The sequence continues at coordinate 775 of CAYHRR010000218.1, forward strand.
GTCCGAAACTCATGTGCATGTGAATGTCCAGCCTTAGACGACTCGTCTGAGAAGCGCGAGGGTGCACGATGATGCCATGCCCGCATGGATCGCTCCAGAATCCCTTGACGCGAGCGTGCGTTGCCTCGGGCGCGCGCGATGGCGCGCCGAACGGTGCATGACTGATGGGACGCCGCAGTTCGAAGCGGCCCGGCGGCGCGGCGGCGTGTTGCGCTAGCCCCAGTTCGCACGCCGATGTTCGCAAGGCTGCGCGAGAAACGGATTCCGTTCAGATGCGCGCGCGCGGCGACCGATCGTGACCCCGCGCTTCGTCCCTCGAGGCGCTGAAGTCGCCCGCAACCACGCCGATCCGCACCATGAGAGCCAAGCGTCAGTCCAAGGCCCCCGCCGCCGGCGCGCCGTCCGTCCTGCCCGAGCCGCAAGTGCCGCAACCCGAAGCCGGCATGTCCGCCGAAGTGCTCGAGTTCGTCACCGCGATCGACGACTACAAGCGCAAAGAACGCCGCCTGTTCCCCAACTGGAGCGAGGTGCTGCAGGTGCTGAAGTCGCTCGGTTACAAGAAGAGCGCGTGACGCGCGGTTTCTCCGACGCTGAGCAGCGTCGCTAGATCGACAACTGCAACCGAACCACGCGCACGGCTAGTCTGGCGCGCGTGGAAGAGTTGATCGCAGGGATCGTCGTCACCGCGCTGATCAGCGCGTCTCTCCTCGCGATCTTCATCGTCGTCCGTCTCCGCTCTGCGCAGCGCGATCTCGAGCGGAGGCTTTCCATCCTCGAGCGCGCCGCCCGCGCCGCGCGCGCCGCGGAGGCGACCGCAACGCGACACACCGGCGAGGCTCCGATCACGAACGCGCCGCCGCCGATCCGTGCGGTGGCTCCCGAAGTTGCCGCGAGCGTTCCAGTGTCGCCTGCACCTCCGCGTGCCGCCGCGAGTTCACCTCCTCCGACGGCACTGCGCAGCGAAACGTTGCGCGTAAGTGAGCATCGTCCGCCTCCGCCCGCTCCGCGGCCTGCGTTCGAATGGGAGCGCTGGCTCGGGGTCAAAGGCGCCGCGCTTCTCGGAGGTGCGGTGCTCGCACTCGCGGGGTTGCTGTTCGTCCAGTACTCGATCCAGCACGGCTGGATGGGACCGGCGGCGCGCTGCACTGTCGGCGCGCTCGCGGGCGCCGCAGCACTCTGCGCGTCGTGGCCCTTGCTTTCGCGCGGCTACCGCATCACGTCGGAGGCGGTCACCGGCGCGGGCGTCGTGCTGCTGTTCGGCTCAACCTGGGCCGCGCGCGTGTTGTACGAGTTCGTTCCGTTCCCCGTCGCGTTCGCGGCGCTGATCGTCGTCACCGCGGCCTGCGGAGCGCTCGCCGTGCGCCGTCGTTCTCAGGTCATCGCGGTGTTCGGCGTCGTCGGCGGATTCGCGACGCCGCTGTTGCTGTCGCTCGGCTCGGACCGCCCGCTCGGGTTGTTCCTCTACTTGCTCGCAGTCGACGGAGCTGTGCTCGCGCTCGGTCGAGCGCGGCGTTGGAACGTGATCACGATCATCGCGGCCTTTGCGACACCGATCGTGTTCACGGTGTGGATCGTGACGCACTACGGCGAGGCGCAGCTGCCCTTCGCGCTGCTCTTCTGCGGAGCGAGCGCGCTCGCCTTTGCGTTCGGCGGCTTCGTCGACGGAGGCCTGCGCTCGCGCGTGGCCCCCATCATGGGCGCGCTTTCGCCGTTCTGCTTCGCGCTGTACTTCGCGTCGACCGGCCACATGCAACACCATCTGTTGCCGGTCGCGCTCTTGCTTGCGGTGCTCGACGTCGCCGCTGTCTGGATCGCGTTGCGTCTGCGCTTGCCCGGACTGCTCGCGGCCGCGGCGATCGGCAGCGTCACCACGTTTGCGATCTGGATTGCGGTCACGCAACTGTCGGCGTCGCTCTCCTGGGAAGCGTGCGGCATCGCGCTCGGGCTCGCCGCGTTGCTCCACATCGGGGCGGAACTCGCGGTGCGGCGCCAAGCGTCGGCGGCGAACTCCTACTGGGACGCGGCCGTCATCGCGATTTTGGGCCTGGGCGCGTGCGGCGTGATCGCTGCCGCGCGCGCCGAAGCTGCGACGCCGCCTTGGGCACTGCTCGCGAGCGCGCTTGGTTTGTCGGCCCTGATCGTGCGCCAAGCACGACGCGGCGGACGAGCGCCGCCGCTTGCGCTCGCGACCGTCGGCGTCGCGGCGACGTTCGCGGCGTGGATGCATGTTCGCGCGAGCACGGACGGCTATGTGCTGTCCGACGGAGCGGTCGCCGCGGTGGTCGTGCTGCTCGGCCTGGCGATGCTCGCGCCGTTGTTTGCGTTGCGCGTCGGCGCACAGCGCAGTTGGGCGGCTGGCGCCGCGCTCGCCGGATGCGTGGCACTTTCCTTCGAGCGCGCGTACGTGGCGAGCCTCGGCTCTCCGAGCGCCGAGCTGATCGTCCTCGCCTCCGTCGCGTTGGCGCTGTTCGGACTCGTCGCCGCGCGCGAACTGCGTTTGAGCTTCGCCTTCGCCGCCGCCTGTCTCTCGACCTGGCTCGTGCAAGCGTTGTGCGCTTTCGGTTTGCCGCACACCGTCGACGCCTCGCTCCTCCAAGTTGGGCTGACGCTCGCAACGGCCGTCGCGCTTCCGCTCGTGCCCGTGGTCGTGCGCGAAAGCTTCGGCAATTTGCGCGGCACGTGGCGTTTCGGCGCGTTGCTCGCCGCGTTGTGGGCCGCTCCGGTGCACGAGTTGTTCACGCGCGCGTTGCCGAACACACCCGACGGAACTGCGTTGAGCCTGACCGCGTCCATCGCGGCGCTCGGCGCGTGCGTGACGTTTGCGAATCGGCACGAGCACGAAGCAAACGGGCCGCGCGGCGCGCACGCCGTCGGGTTCGCGTGGTTCGGCGCGGTCGCAGCCGCCTGCGCGGCGTTCGCTTTCGCGGTGCAGATCGGGCGCGCCGAAGACCTGATCGGGACCGCGCTGGCCGCACTCGGCATTGCTGTCGTCGCGCGTTGGGCACTGCACGGTGGATTGCGCTGGATCGCGGTCGTGCTCGCCGTGTACACGCTGCTCCGCACGTTGGTCCTGCTCGGCTACGCGTTGGTGGAACCGGAGGAGTTCGTGCGCAGCGGGCGCCCGCTCCTTCACTGGTTGTCGTACGAGGTCGGAGTGCCCGCACTCGCCTTGCTCGGTGCCGCGTTCGCGCTCCGAGCGAGCCACCGCGAGCATGAAGTGATCGCGCGCAGTGTTACGCCGCTCGACACAGCCCGCTTCGCGCCGACGCTTACGGCGCTGCTCGGCATCTTCGCGCTGTTTTTGTGGACGAACGTCGAGGTCGTCAACCTGTGCAGTTCGGGTGCGAGCTATGCGTTGACGCTCGAGCACATGCCGAAGCGCGACACAGCCTTGTCGGTTGCGTGGACCTGCTTCTCGCTCGCGCTGCTCGCGCTCGGCGTCAAGCTGCGCGGCGTCGCGCTGCGTTGGACGAGCCTGGTCTTCTTCCTCGCGACGATCGCGAAGGTTTTCCTCTACGACCTCGGCGAACTCGCCGGGTTGTACCGCGTCGGCTCGCTCGTCGGTCTCGCCCTAGCGTTGCTCGCCGTGTCGTTGCTCTACCAGCGCTTCGTGTTCCGCGCGCGCCCCGCCGCCGCTCAGACGTAGATCGGGAACGCGCGCGTCAGCTCGGCGACTTCTTGCTTCACACGCGTCGCGACCGAGGCGTTGGTCGGCTGTGAAAGCACGTCGGCGATCCAGTGGCCGAGTTGCTTCATGTGCTCTTCGCGCAAGCCGCGCGTCGTGATCGCCGCCGTACCCAAACGCACGCCCGAAGCCTTTGACGGCGGATTGGCGTCGTACGGAATGAGGTTCTTGTTGCAGGTCAGATCGACGCCGTGCAGCAGGTCTTCCGCCTCCTTGCCGACGAGCTTCATCGGCGTGACGTCGACGAGCATCAAGTGGTTGTCGGTGCCGCCCGAAACGATGCGCAGGCCGCGCGCCGCGAGTGTTTGCGCGAGCACCGCCGCGTTCGCGACGACTTGGCGCGCGTAGACGGAAAACTCCGGCGCCAGCGCCTCGCGCAAGGCGATCGCCTTGGCCGCGATCACATGCATGAACGGGCCGCCTTGGCCGCCCGGAAAAATCGCCGAGTTGATGGCCTTCGCCGTGTTCTCGTCGTTGCACACGATCAGACCGCCACGCGGACCGCGCAGCGTCTTGTGCGTCGTCATCGTGACGACGTCGGCGTGCGGCACCGGACTCGCATGCACGCCGCCGGCGACGAGACCCGCGATGTGCGCTTGATCGACGAGCAGTTTCGCGCCGACTTCCTTGGCGATCGCGCCGAAGGCCGCGAAGTCGATGGCGCGCGAATAGGCCGAAGCGCCGGCCATGATCACTGCCGGCTTGACCGCGAGCGCCTGCGCGCGCACGCGCTCCATGTCGATGCGCTCGCTCGCCTTCTCCACGCCGTAGGAATGGAACTCGTAGAACACGCCCGAGAAATTCTTGGGATGGCCGTGGCTCAAGTGCCCGCCGTGATCGAGCGACTTGGCGAGCACGCGCTCGCGCGGCTTGGCGAGCGCCATCAACGCCGCGATGTTGGCCTGCGTCCCGCTGTGCGCTTGCACGTTGGCATGTGCGGCTTTGAACAGGGTCTTCGCGCGATCTCGCGCAAGTTCCTCGACCACGTCGACGTGCTCGCAACCGCCGTAGTAGCGCTTGCCGGGATAGCCCTCGGCGTACTTGTTGGTGAGCACCGTCCCCATCGCGGCGATCACTTCGCGCGAGGTGTGGTTCTCCGAGGCGATCAATTCGAGCTGCGCCTCCTGGCGCCCGCCCTCGGCGCGCACGGCGCTCCACACGGCGTCATCGGTCAAACGAGTCGCTGCAACGGCGGTGGTCCGGTGGCTTTGCATGGGCGCGCCATTGTCCAGGCGCGGCGGCGCGCTTCAATTGCGCGCCACGGTCCGCGGCCCCGAAAGCGTTGGAATGTCGCTTGCACGGTGGGCGGCCGTCCGCACGGCGTGCGCGCCGGAGTTCGAATCACGATGCCGAGAATCCAAGGTCTGCTGTTTTTGTCGTTGGCCGGGTTGCTGCTTGCCCTGTGCGCGTGCGATGAGCACGGCGCTGCAGGCGCGGAGGTTGCGCCCGCCGAGGACGCGTCGACCGGGCACGCCCATCCGTCCTTTGCGACCCCGGGCGGCTTGGATTTCGTCGACCCGCAGCATCCCGAGCATCCCGACGAGGTCGATTTCGGCGAGCTCGACGTGTCCGAGTCGCGCTCGGCGTTCGTGCACTTGAAGAACGTCGAGCGCGTCCCGATCACGATCACCAACGTGCAGGCCGGTTGCTCGTGCACGCGCCCGTCGCTGAGCTACGTCGGCGCGGACGGAGTGCGCGTCGAAGGCGACACGCGTTCGACGACACGCGTGCTCGAGATCCCGCCGGGCGTGACCGCCGAATTGGAGCTGCGCGTCGACGGCGCACTCTCGCCGGTGCGCAACAAGGACAAGCTCGTCGTCGTCAACATCGTCACCGACTTCGACGGCGATCCGTACGTGACGGTCGCGGCGCGCATGCGCGTCAACTCGCCGTTTCAGTGCATTCCCGCCGAAATCGACATCGGTCGCGTCGGCATCAACATCGGCGGCGAGCACTTCACGGAGATCGCGGGGATCGGCGACAGCGGCGCGCGCTTGGTCGAGCTCGTCGACGTGCCGGCGGACGTGCGCGCGACGCTGACGCTCGGCGAGATCGTCGGCAAGGACGTGTGGCGGCTGAGCGTGCGCGTCGAAGCGCCGCTGAAGCTCGGCTACCAGGAACGCGTGCTCAAGCTCACGACGACGGGGCCGGAAGCCGCGGGCCAGGGCAAGCCGCTGTACGTGAAGGTGCGTTGGACGGGCGCGGACGATTTCGAGGTCGTGCCGAATCGACTGATGTTCCTGCGCGGCGCGCAGGGCGAAGGCGAACGCGCGGAGATCGAGCTCATTTCGCACGCCGCGGGCCAGCTCTTCAAAGTGCTGCGCAGCGAACTGCAGGGTGCCGAGGCCGCGCACTTCGACACGACGATCGAAGCTGCGAGCCCCGACGCGCTCGGGCGTTCGAATCG
>CAYHRR010000219.1:0-6838 GCA_964358875.1 uncultured Planctomycetaceae bacterium
TGCTCACCGCCATCGCGCTCGTGCCTTGGTCGCTCGCACCGCGCGGGCTCGAGGTCGTCGCGCTCGACGGCGGCCACGGCACGTGCGTCGCGGCGCGAGCGCCGGGCGAACCCGTGTGGATCTTCGACGCCGGCTCGCGCGATCACTCACGCGTCGGGGCGTCGGCTTTGGGACCGCTGCTCGCGAGCTGGGAAGCGACCTCGGTCAACGTCGCGCTGTCGCACGACGAACGTGACCACGCGAACGGACTGCCCTGGCTGGTCGAGCGCTACACGGTTCGAACGTGGATCGGTGCGCTTCCCGCACCCCTGGGTGCGCGGCTACCGCACACCTCGCGGCGCACCGCGGACCTGCTGGGATCCGTGGCCATCGACGGGCGCGCCGTGAGCACGCTCGCTGTCCGCGCGATCCGCGGACTGGACGCACCGGCCAACGAGGGCTCGCTCACGCTCGAGCTGATCTGGAACGGCGAGCGCCTCGTGCTGTGCGGCGATGCGGTCGGCGAGGGCCTCGAAAACGGCATGCGCCACTTCGAATCGGCGCTGCCCACGCGCCTGTTGCTGTGGCCGCACCACGGCGACGACACACCCCTTGCACAGGCCCTACTCGCGGCGACAAAGCCGGCCGAGGTGTGGCTGAGCACCGGCTCGAACGCGCCGATCGAGCTGGAAATCGAGCGCCGCGGGCTCGCCTGGCGCTCGACCGCGCGCGACGGCCCGTTGTGCCTGACGCTCGACGCTCCGCCGCGGCCTCCCTAGCCGCGAGCGTGGCATGGACTTCGCAAGCAGGTTCGACGACTCTTTCGGCGGCCGCTCACTCGGGCGCGGGACCCAAGACACCGAGTGCAGCGGCCGCTGATCTACGCCCGATCCGGAAACCTCTCCTCCGGATTGCAAGCGCGACCGACGAGTGGCGACGCGATTCCGAGTGGGCAGCTCGGAATGGCGCCGGCCTCGCGGTCTCTGCCCAGGAGGAGGACGTGCGCCGCGAGCTCCGGACCTCGCTGCGCGCGCACGCGCGGCCAAGCGCGTCCGATGCTGCGACTATGGAACACGCACTGCTGTCGTTGCTCGCCCTGGCGAGCCTGCCCTTCCAAGCTCCCCAAGTTCCCGAACAGGAACCCGCGCCCGTCGTGCAAACCGACGAGCGCGCCAAGGAGCTCAACCGCGTCATCTACTTCGCCGGCGGAGGCTGCATCCGCTCCAAGGCGCGTTGGGTCGACGACCACTGGGAGTACCGCAGCGGCGGCCAGTGGACCCCCTTGGCCGAACCGATGGTCGCGCGCGTCGTGCTCGAGCGCGAGCTCCTGCGCGAGGCCCATGCGCGCGCCGCGAAGCTCGCCAAAGGCGACGACGCCGGCCACGCGCGCCACGGCGAGTGGTTGTTGAGCAACGGTCTGCTCGAAGAAGGCCTGAGCGAACTCGACCGCGTCTTCGAACACGATCCGGATCAGCAGGACGCGCTCGAGATCATGCGCAAACCGAGCTTCCCGTTGCGCGTGCCCGGCGCCGACTGCGCCGACATCGTCGAAGCCGTGCGCCTCGGTTCGCTGACGCCGCGCGCTCTGCAGGAAACGGTGATCGCCTCGCTCGAACAACGCGCGGACCGCGAAGCGTTGATCGAAGCGCTCAAGCGTGGCCTGACCTCGACCTCGGGGCGTCTGCGCTGCCTGTCGGCACGCGCCCTGCGCCGCCTCGCGCCGCAGGCGGAATTGCGCGGACTGATTTCGCGCGCAGTGCTCGACGGCTCGGACGAAGTGCGCTTCGAAGCCGCGCTCGCCTTGCGCGACGCACAGGTCGAGTCCGTCGTGCTGCCCGTGATCCGCACGCTCGGCAGCGAGTCGCCGGCGATCCGCCGCAACGCGATCGAAGCGCTCGGAACCATGGGTTACCCGGCGGCGATCGAGCCCTTGTTCGCGCGCTTGGCGGCCCTGTCGGCGCCTCAGGGCGGAAGCGGTTGGAGCGCACCGCGCTCGAACATCTTCGTCGGTCGCCAGTTCGCCTACGTGCAGGACTTCGACGTCGAGGTCGCGCAATTCGCCGCCGTCGCCGATCCCCAGGTCAACGTCGGCATCGAAGGCTCGGTGCTCGACGTGCGCGTCATCAGCACCTACCAAGCCACGGTCGCGATCGAGAGTCGCCACGTGCGTGGTGCGCTCGGGCGCTTGTCGGGCGCGAGCCCGGGCAACTCGAATCGGTCCTGGCTCGATTGGTGGGAACAGCACAAGGGTGAGTACGGCGTGACCTCGACGCCGTCGACGCCGAGCGCTCCGACCACGCCGCCGCCGATGCGCGGGCGCTAGTCGGCGCCGAAGCACGCGTCCGCCTCGCTGCGAGTCGTCGAGCGACTTGCGAGGTTTCAGGTGCGTCGCCGCTCGAAAACACAACGCGCCGTCCCCGTTGCCCGGGCACGGCGCGTTTTCGTTGCGCGCGCGGATTCAGCTCGCGCCGGCGCCGGCGCCCTTGGCGACAGCGAAGGACTCGGGCGCGATCACGCCCTTGAAGCCCTGCAAGGCCACGCGCTGCAAATAGAAGCTCAGCCCGCGCAGTCCGCCCAACTCCTCGCCGCCGCCGGCGCGCCCGGGCCCGCCGTGGATCATCGCCGGCAACACCATGCCCGGCGCGAGCGCTTGTTCGGCCATCTTGTCGCTGCCGAGCCACACACGACCGCTCCACGCGCCGATGCCGAGTGCCGCAGTTTCGAGGAAGGTCTGCTCGTTCGAGTACACGCTCGCGACGAGGCTGCCGCCGCCGAGTCCGACCAAGTCCACCGCTTCCTGCGCGTCGCCCGAGTACTCGAGCACGGTCGCGACCGGGCCGAAGACTTCTTCGGTGTGCACGAGCGGCGTGCGCGCGTCGCTCGCGACGAACAAGGTCGGCGCGACGAAGTAGCCCTTGTCGCGCACCGCTTCGGCGCCGCCGCACACGAGCTTGGCCACGCCGCCGAGCTTCGCGATCCCCGCGCGCACGTCGCGCAACTGGTCCGCGCTCGCGAGCGGTCCCATGCGCGTCGCGGCGTCGGTCGGATCGCCGAGCCTGACCGCGCGCGCTGTCGCCGCGATCTCTGCCGCCAGCTCGTCGACGCGTCCCTTCGGCACAAACATGCGCCGCACCGCCGTGCACTTCTGCCCGCTCTTCTGCGTCATGTCGAGCGCGACGTTGGCGATGAACAAGTTGTAGGTGTCGCAGCCGGCTTCGACGTCCGGCGCGAGCACCGCCGCGTTGAGCGAGTCGGCCTCGATGTTCACGCGCACGTTGTGGCGCACGAGGTTCGCGTGGCCGCGCAGCTTGGCTGCCGTGTGCGACGAACCCGTGAAGGCCAGCGCGTCCTGCGGCCCCATGTGCTCGAGCAAGTCGCCGACCGAACCGGCGATGAACTGGTAGGAGCCCTCGGGCAAGGCGCCGCTCGCGACGAGCAGCTCCGCGATGCGCCAAGCGACCAAGGCCGTCGCCGTGCCGGGCTTCTCGATCACGGGCGTGCCCGCGAGCAGCGCGCAGGCCGCCTTTTCGAGCATGTTCCAGGCCGGGAAGTTGAACGCGTTGATATGGACCGCCGCGCCGAGTCGCGGGACGAGCACATGCTCGCCCCAAAAGCGCGCGGTGCGACCGAGCTGCACTCCCGCTCCGTCGTAGAGGAACTTGCGCTCGCCCAGCTCAGTCCCCCAACGCGCGTAGGCCGCCAGCGTGCCGATCGCGCCGTCGATGTCGAACTTCGCGTCGCCGCGCGTCGTGCCCGCATTGGCGATCGAGATCTCGATCAACTCGTCGCGGTGCGCGTGGATCGCCTTGGCGGCCAGGTCGAGCATGGCGCCGCGTTGCGCGAAGGTCAGCGCGCGCAAGGCCGGTCCGCCGACGCGCCGCGCATGCTCGAGCACCGCTCGAAAGTCGATTCCGGCACTCGAGGCCTCGGCCAAAACCTCCTCCGTCGTCGGATTGAACAACGGAATCGCGGCGCCGGCGCCCTGGTGCCAACGCCCGCAGACATAGCTCGAGAGCTTCTTCATAGGTGGCCCCTCCGTTCGAAGGGGCGGCTACTTTAGCGGCGCGTGCGAGCTTCGTCGCGACGCGCGTGAAGGCCGCAGCGCTTGCGAGGTAACTCCGCGCCGCCCCGGCTTCACAGCGCCGCTCTTCGCTCGCGCTGCGCCGCATCCCCAGCCTCCAAGGAGTTCTGCCGTGATTCTCCTGATCCTGTTCCTGTTCGCGTTCCTGGCCGTGCTCGCGGTCCTCGCCCTCGTCGCCTGGAAATTGTTCAGCGTCAAGGACGCGCAGGGGCAACAGACGACGCAGGGTTGCCTGCTCGGGCTGGGCTCGGTCGCGGCGCTCGGTTGCCTCGGCGTGCTGGCACTGATCGCCTTCGCGGTCGGCGCGGCCGCGATTTCCGCGTCGCACTCGGTGCACGAATTCGTCGAGAGCCAAGACGGCGTGTCGATCGGCGTGGTGCGCGATGCTCAGGAGCGCATCACCCACGACGAGCGCCGCACGCTGCACGTGCTGCTCGAATGGAAGGGCGACAGCGAGCCGACCGACGAATGTGGGCGCGCCATCATGGACCTGTGCAAAGCGACCGACGCCACGTGCACGACCACGCATGCGACGAACGACGCCGGCGAAGCGGTCACGCGGCTCGACATCGCGCTCGCGGCCGACGAGCGAATGCTCGACGAGATCGAGGCCGCGTTGCGCGAGAAGGAGCCCGAACTCTCGCTCCACCAAGGCGTGCAAGTCGAATTCCGCGGCACGCGCGTCGACGAGCAGGAACGCTAGTTGTCCGTCGTGCGTCGACGCCGGCGCGCCGGCGGCGATTCGTCGAACTCAGTCGGGATTCACGGCCCGACGAAACCAAGTCAGGCTTGATCGACCCGCCGCGCGCGTCACGCTGCTCGGCGTGGAAACCAAGGAAGCACCGCAGTCGGCGCGCTGGCTCGCGGCCGGCACGTTCGAGGGTTCGACCGCACTCGTCACCGGCGGCGGCACGGGTTTGGGGCTCGAAATCAGCCGCGGATTGGCGCATCTCGGTGCGCGCGTGATCGTCGCTTCGCGCTCGGTGGAGCACCACGCGGCTTTGCTCGACGAGGCGCGCGAGCACGGTTGGCGGGTCGAGTCGCGCGCCCTCGACGTGCGCGAGGCAACGCACGTCGAGCGCCACGCGCGGGAGCGCGAAGCGAGCGGCGGCATCGACTTGCTCGTCAACAACGCCGCCGGCAATTTCGTGTGCCCCGCCGAGCGCTTGTCGTCGCGAGCGTGGCGCGCCGTGCTCGGCATCGTGCTCGACGGCACGTTCTACTGCTCGCGCTACTTCGGCCGCGGCATGCTCGAGCGCCGGCGCGGCCGCATTCTCAACGTCGTCGCGACCTATGCGTGGACCGGCATGCCGGGCGTCGTGCACTCCGCGAGCGCGAAGGCCGGCGTGCTCGCGATGACGCGTTCGCTCGCCGTCGAGTGGGCGCACTTGGGCGTGCGCGTCAACGCGATCGCGCCCGGGCCGTTCCACTCCGACGGCGCCGCGGGGAACTTGTGGCCGGAACCCGGCATGAAGGAGCGCCTCGAACAACAGATTCCGCTCGGGCGTTTCGCGCGCGCGGACGAGGTCGCCGCGCACGCGTTGTATTTGCTCTCGCCGGCCTGCGATTACGTCAACGGCGAGTGCTTCGTCGTCGACGGCGGCCTGAGCCTCGGGCGCGGCATGTGGCAACCCGGCGAACGACCGCGCGCGGTCGATTGATCGCGCGGCGCGTTCAGCGCGCGTCGCCGTCGTGCATCGAGATCTCGTCCTCGATCGGTTCCAAGTGCGTGACCACCGTCGCGTCGCCGAGCGCCGTGCGCACGTCGCTCTCGAAATCCTCAGCGACGTGGTGCGCGTCGTGAACGGACCACGCACCGGGCACGAGCATGTGCACGGACACGAAGCGCCGCGCCGCGGATTGGCGCGTGCGCAGTTCGTGAAACGCGATGCCGCGGCCGCGATAGTTCGTCATCACCGACTCGATCGCGTCGTGCTCGTGCGCCGGCAAGGCTACGTCCATCAATCCGTCGACCGAACGCCGCATCAACCCGATCGCGGTCCACACGATGTTCGCGGCGATGATCAAGGCGACAATCGGATCGAAGCGCTGCCAACCGGTGAGCGCGACCAACCCGACGCCGACGATCACGCCTGCGGAAGTCCACACGTCGGTCATCAAGTGCGCGGCGTCCGCTTCGAGCACGATCGAGCGGTGCTCGCGTCCTGCACGCATCAACGTGCGCGACACGAAAAAGTTGATCGCCGACGCGACGAGCGAAATGAGCAAGCCGAATTCGAGACGATCGAGCGGCGCGGGCGCGAGCAAGCGTCCGATCGCTTGGTAGGCGATCGCCGCAGCCGCGACGAGGATCAACACGCCCTCGGTCAGGCTCGCGAAGTACTCCGCCTTGCCGTGACCGAAATGGTGGTCGTCGTCCGCCGGGCGAGCGGAAATCGTCAGCATCGCGAGCGCCGTCACGCCTCCGGCGAGATTGACGAGCGACTCGACGGCGTCGGACAAAAGCCCCACCGAGCCGGTCAGCGCCCAGGCGCCCGTCTTCAGGCCCATCGTCGCCAGCGCCGCGCCGATCGAGAGCCACGCGAAGCGTTTGAGCGAATCGCGTTTCGTGGGTGCGGTAGGCGAGGTCGTCATCGTGTGCGTTCGCCGCGCGAGTCTAGGCGCAGCTCGGGGCGGATGCATTCGCGCTGTGGATTCGCGACGCGCCGTCGTGGACGATTGCGAGGCCATGAAACGCGCACCGCTTCCCGACGATCGCGGCCACTTGACGACGGAACTGCGCAACGCGGCGAGCGATGCGCTCGACACCTTGTCCAT
>CAYHRR010000220.1:0-6816 GCA_964358875.1 uncultured Planctomycetaceae bacterium
GCGTGGTTGCGCGCGACGGCGGCGAGCCAGCCGCGCAGCGCGCCGGCCTGCTCAGGCGGCTTGGTCACCGCGCTGACATAAGTGTCCTGAACGATGTCCTGCGCATCGCCGTCGTCGACGACGAGTTGCGCCGCGAGTCCGCGCAGGAACTCAGCGTGCGCCAGCAGAAGTTCAGGCGTGGGTTGCGTGGCGTCCATGGCGAAGGTGCGCGAACTCGAGATGCCGCGCTGCGGCGATTCGGTCCGCACAGGCGACGAATTCGCGCGCGCTCGGATTCTAGGCGAGTTGCGCGCGCGCGCCCGGACGCGAGCGCGTCACAGGTTCACTTGCGCGCCTTGACCCACACCGACCAGGCCTGGTCGACGTCGGCGGGCGTCCAGTCCCACAGTTCCTTGAACAATTTTCGCTGCAAACCGGGCAGGTCCTCGCCGCTCGGAATCTGCGCAGCGTCGAGCTGGCCTTTGACTCCGCCGAGGAATTTCGCGAAGGCCTCGGGATGTGCTTCGAGGAAGAAGCGCGTCAGCGACCACACTTGCACCGCGCCGTCGACGCCCAGCGCGGCGTAGTCCTTGGCGGCCCACAACGACGCGAGCGTCTGCTCCTTGCCGCTCGCCACGAGTTTTTTCGCCGCGACTTCGAAGTTGCTCGGCCCTTTGCTGTCGGGCAGCGAGCCCTCCTCGTTCTCGAGCGTGCGCGACGCCGGATTGGCCTCCTTCTCCATGGCCAAGGCCAGCCCCTCGTCGATCCAGATCGGCGGGTCGTAGGAAAAGTGCTTGTAGGCGCAGAGAAACAAGTGGCTGAGGTTGTGGACCACGTGCGGCCACAGCAGGCGATCGGAGCGCAGGTCGCTGTCTTCGGCGGGCACGGAGGTGATCAGCTTGTGCTGTTCCTTGAAGTGCCAGCGGAACGATCCGAACACGCCGGCGCCGCTGAAGCTCTCGGTGAAGCGCCGGTGGTTCTCGTGCGTCAGGTGCAGCACGACCTCGAACTTGTCCTTCTCCCCCAGAAACTTGCCCGCGACCATGTACGGACCTTCGAGCGATCGTTCGGCCGGAAAATCCGCGTCGCTCACACGCAACAGCGTCTGAAAGCGCGCGTAGAACTCCTCGCCCTTCATCGCGAACAAGTGCAAACGCAACCACGGATCGAGCTTGCGCGGCTTGACCGGCACCTTGGGCAACACGGCGCGCAGGCGCGTCAGTTCCGCCTCGACGCGCGCGCGATCGCTCTGCTCGACGGACTCTTCACCGAGGCACGAGGCCCAGCGCAAGTGCGCGGTCTCGAGCAGGATCCACTGCGACGTCGGCAAAGTGGCGATCAGCTCCGCGCTGCCCTTCGCTCCGATGGCGAGCGGCCCGTGCGAGACGATGCCCGCCGCTTTCATCAACGCGGCGTCGTTCTCGCAATAGGGGCACAGCTCGAGCTTCGACTTGTCGCGCGCTTGCGGCGCGGCGAACGCGAGAGCGAGCGTGGCCATGCACAAGAGCAGCATCGTGAGCCTCGTGTAGCTCGCGCGGCGTCGCAACGCGCGCGCGGTCATGGGTTGACGTAGAAGGCCAGCGCACCGGTGAGGTTGGTCGTGCTCGCATCGGCGGGGTCGCGCGACCAGTACTGCGCGAACACCTCCTCGCCGACGACCAGCAGCGGATCCGCGCCGCTTCGGATGCGTGCGTTGAAGTCGATCGAGAACACTCCGGAGCAATCGACGACCGGCAACGCATGGCCGCCGGAGTTCTGAAGCGCCGTGCGCACGATCGGCGCAACCACGCACATGTGTCCGCCTTGGAACGGCGTTTGGCGCGGAGTGAAGCTGTAGAAGAGCAGTCCGTTGGCGTTGTTCAGCATGTTGACCGCACGTGCTTCGAAGACGCTCGCGCTCGTCGCGCTCGGCGTTCCGACGCCCGCGATCGCAGGCGTGCAACCGAGACTGTTCATCTCACTGACGCAGTACCCGGTCGGCGCGCGCACGATCGTGTAGGCATCGACGCGGCCGGCGAAGCTCCCGCTCGAATTCGTGCAGGGCGATGCGCACACCAAGTCGCGCAATCCGTCGCCGTTCGTGTCGCCGAAGGCGAGTGCTGTGCCGAAGCCCTCGCTGCCCGCGGGCGGTGTGATCATCGAGATCAAGGCGCCGCTTTGACCGTCGCGAAGCTGCACTTCGTGCGCGCCCGATCCGCCGCAGCCCTCCGATCCAGGTCGGCTCGCGGCGAAATCCTCGAAGCCGTTTGCGTTGAGGTCGCCGACAGCGCTCACCGCCCAACCGAAGCCGGTGTAGAGACCGCTGGTGTTGGACACTTGGTACAGCTGCGCGCCGTTCACCCCGTTCAAGGCGCGCACGAAGCCCCAGCCCGAGCACGCGCAACCAATGCCCGCGTCCTGCATCGCGCCGACGAGCAGATCGCGCTTGCCGTCCCCCGACACGTCGCTGATCGGCGCGAGCGCCCAACCGAATTCGTCGCTCAGGCTCGTGGCGTTGTGCGTCCACAGCTCGACACCGGACGCACCGTCGAAGGCTGTGACTCGCGGTTGCACGAAGTTGTTCTGCGCGGCCGGAGCACCGACGACGTACTCATCGCGGCCGTCGCCGTTGACGTCGCCGAGGAAGGCCACGCTCCAACCGGAGGTGCCGTAGTCGAGCACGCCGTCGTGCGTGCGCAGGAGAGCTCCGTTCGCTCCGCTGAACACGTAGACACGGCCGCGATATTGCCCACCGATGTTCTGGTAGGGCTCACCGACCAACTGATCCGGCACCAGGTCGCCGTCGACCAAGCCGTTTCCCGCCACCGCATTGCCGAAGGCTCGGCCGACACCGCCGACGAGCGTGCGCACGGCGAGTCCGGTGGCGCCCGAGTACACGACGGCGCGCCCGATCGCGCCCGAGGCTCCGACGATCACGTCGCCGCGTCCGTCACCGTCGACGTCTCCTGCCGCAGCGATAGCACAGCCGAGGTTCTCGTTCGCGCTCGCCCCGCGCCAGGTGTGGAGCACCTGAAGGGTGCGGCCCGAGTAGACCCGCGCCATGCCCGCGTTGTTCGCGGTGACGTCGGCGAGCGGGGCTCCGATCGCGAGGTCGGTGCGCCCATCGCCATCGATGTCGTCCAAGGCGGCGAGCGCCGAACCGAATTGATCTCCCGCAGCGTCGCCTACGTGCATCAACACCTGCGTTTGCGCTGAAACCGACGCGCCGAACACGGAACACAGCACGAATTCGAGGTACATGCGCATGACGGTGCATCTCCTGACGCGCAGCTTAGGGATGGCGGCGTCGATGTGGTTCGAGGTCCAGCGCGCGCTCACGACGATGTTCGCACGCCGACGAGCACGGAGGCGTCACGCGTCAAATGCGCGAGGTCGCCCCCTCCATCGAGGCGGGCGACCTCCGGGTATCCACGCCCTGGCACGGGCGCGTCAGTTCGCTCGTTCCGGGCTCACGGGGCGAGCACGAAGCGCAGTCCATCCGAAAGGATCGTCGTCTTCTGGCTCGGCGGATCACGCATCCACAACTGCGCGTCGAAGCTCGAACCCGCGATGCGCGGATTGCCGAGCACGCCCGGATTGGCCGCCATGTACGCGTTCCAGTCCTGCGCGAAGCTGCCGGTGCATCCGCCGGTGCCGCCCGAATTGGTCGGGCCCATGCGCCACACCGGCGCCTTGACGCAGAAGAAGCTCGTGCCCGTCGTGCCCCATTGCACCGGCACGAACGAGGTGTTGGTCACGCCGTAGAAGAACAGGCCCGTCTGGTTGGAGTCGACGAAGCTGCTCATCAAGGTGAAGCCGCTCGAGGCGCTGGCGCTCGGGAAACCGACCGACGTGATCGTCGGACTGCAACCGAGCACGCTCGTTCCTGCCGTGCAGTACGTGGTCGGCAACGGCGTGTGCGGAGTGATCGCCAGATCGTCCCAGTACAAGAACTCCAAGGTGCCTGTGCCGGCGGCGTAGGTCAGGCTGTTCGCGTACAGGTCGAGGCAGTCGAGAATCGGTGCGCCAACGTCCTGGCCGAAAGGCCCGGCGGAGAACAGGAACGGATCGCCGATCGGCGCGCCGCCGTAGTAGATCTGCGCGACGTCGTTGGTGAGGTCGATGTCGACGAGGACTTCGACCCAGGCGTCGAAGGTCATCACCGTGTTCGAACCACTCTGCGGCAGCCCGGTCACGAGGCTGTAGCCGTTGTCGGCTTGCACTTGACCGAGCAGCGGATTGAAGGCGATCTGCGTCGCCCAGCGGTTGAGCGCGCCCGCGTTGTCCGTGTAGTCGTTCAGCAGAATCAACCACTGAATCCCCGACATCGGTGTGGTCGAGCCCGCGCCCTGCACGTAGGTCCACAACCGGAAGTCCCAGTGACCGCTCGTGTAGCCGGGGAATTCACGCACGGTGTCCGCGGCTTCGCGGGTGCCGAGCGCACGATTGCCTGAGTGCACAGGACCGCCGACCGAGTCGTTGATGTACGGACCTTGGCCCGCCGCGATGGGATAGCTGTCCCATTGACGCCAAGCGCCTGAGTTCGGCGCGCCGCCGGGTGTGAAGGCACCGGTGGCATAGGACTCGAAATTGTCGCTGAACTGCGCCGCGGCGCCCGAAGCGACGAGCACTGCCGCACCTGCGGCGAACGCCCACGACCTGACTCGACTTTGCATCTGTTAGCTCCTCTTCCGCACGAACTGTGGTCCGGCGAAAACGATGGCGAAGGGTCTTGTCGAAAACTCGGCGGCGCACGGCCGCCGTGAGACTGCGGCCAAGCCTAGGTACACGCTCGGTATCCGCCTAGGGGTGCAGTCCTCGAACCGATCGCAGACCACGCATGAAAACAACACCGCCTCGGCGTCGTCGCGCGACACCGAGGCGGTCTTTGTGCGCAGAGCTATGCGCCGACTAGCGCAGCTTCTCCCAGTATTCCGCCGGCATGTCGTGGGCGATCTTCAGCGCACCGTTGGCGCCGCCGTAAATGGGCTCTTCGACGCGTTTGACCGTGCCGCCACCGAGCGTCTCGTGCATTTGCCGTTCGAGCTCGACGTCGAGGCCCTTGATCTGACCGCCGCCGCCGCCGAGCAGCACGCGGTTCTTCAAACGCTCTTGGAACTCCGGGTCGAAGGTGCCGATCAACTCGCCGATCGCGGCGACCATCGGCGGCACGATCGAGCGACATGCCGTGCGCACCAACACGGTGATGTCGAAGGCCGTCGGCTTGCCTTTGACCGGCAAGTTGACGACCACGGCCGGCATGTTGTCGGCGACGTTCGAGTGCTTCTCCTTGATTTGCTTGAGCATCTGCGTGGAGAACTGCGCCTCGGGGTGCTTCTCACGGATCAACGCAGCGAGCATCTCGTCGACGTAGTCGCCGGCAAAGGTGTTCGTGATCTGGTCCGCGTCGTCGGGCATCGTTCCGTGCATGCGGCACAGGTCGGTCGTGCCGGCGCCGATGTCGATCACCAAAGTGTCGTCGAGCATGTCGAGCCCGTAGGCGACCGAGAACGGCTCGCTGCACAACATCACGCTGTCGACGTGTTCGCGCGCGGCGTCGAGGATCGCCTTCTTGTTCTTGATCGAGGCCTGTGCCGGTGCGCCGATCACCGCGTAGATCAGCTCGTCCTTGCGCGGTTTGGCGCGACGAATGACTTCGCCCAACAGATCGGCGGCGGCCTTCATGTTCTTCTCCGCGTCCTTGTCGCCGCGAATCACGCCGTGCGCCAAGGGCCGGTAGAAGTCGAGGCTCAAACGCTTCTCGAGGGCTTCGTCGCCGAACAGCACGTCCTTTTGGAGCAGCTTGCGCGCGACGACGTCCTTGGGGTACCCGACGTAGGACGAGACGGTCTCACGCAGACCGTTCGACGCGGACACCGACGTGCGCGAAGTACCCAGGTCGATGCCCAGGTAGAGCACGCCGTGTTCCTTCTTCGTTTCGCCTTCGGGAGCAGTTTTCTTGTCGGCCATGAGAGGAGTCGCTTCGTTGAGGGTCATTGCGTTCCGGCGCCCGGGCCGCCGGAACCGATCTGGTTTTTCAGCTCGACGTTGGCTTCGAAGATCTTGGCCATCAACGTCTTCTTGAGTTCGGTTTGCACGTCGCCGGACGACAGGCCTTGCACGGACTTGTAGATCGAGGCGACGCCGGGGTCGATCGATTTGCCGTGCAGCACGCGCTGCAGCTCGGACTCGGTCATGCCGAGCGCGTCCGACAACTTGCCGATGCGCCGTTCGAGCGTCTCGATTTGGCGCTGGTGCTGGCTTTGCGAACTCGAGATCGACTTCTCGAGCTCCGCCTTCATTTCACGCAGCGCGCTCGCGATCACTTCCTGCTCGATGCGCGCGAGCATGTCGCTGTCGCGTTCGGAAAGGCCGAACAGCTCGCGGATCTTGTCGCCGAGCACGTGTTCGACAGGAAATCCCGCATGCACCGAGCTCGCACCCGGCGCAGCGCCCTGCGGCACGGGCGCGCGTGCTGCCGCTTGGTTGCGTTCGCGCTCCTCGCGTTCACGCTTGCGTTCGAAGAACTCGTACAGGTCACTGTGCACGAAGCGATTGCCGCCGCCTTCGCGCGCGACTTTCAGGCCGCCTTCGGCCACCTCGACCATCGTGTCGAACGCGAGCTCGCCCTTGCGCGCGTTGTGCGCGCCGCCGATCGATACCGTCACGCGCGTCGCACGGCCGTCGCACTCGAACTGCAGCGTGCGTACGCCGTCGACGATGCGTTTGGCCATCGCCGCGGCGCCCGCGGGCGGCGTGTGCGGCACCAGAGCGAGGATGCGATCGTCGCCCAAACAGCCGATGCTGTCGCTGGCGCGCGTTTCCCCCTTCAACAATCCGACGAGCGCGCGCTGGATC
>CAYHRR010000221.1:0-6815 GCA_964358875.1 uncultured Planctomycetaceae bacterium
GGGTCGCGCTTCGACTCGCTGCCTAGGACACCGTGATCGAGCGCTCGACTCGACGACTTCGCCGTTCGCAGAAGGCTTGCCCTCCGAGCGCAAACGTGACTAACCTCCGTGCGCCGTCCACGTCACCGAGTGCGAAACAAAGGCTGCGTCCCTGCGCGCACAACCGAGCACGGTCGAAATGAACAAAGACGCGCGCGCCTCCACGTCTCGAGTGCCGACTTCGGAATCTGCGCCGGAGCGCGGACCGCTCGTCGACTTGCTTCAGCGGCCGGCGACGCCGTGGATCGTGTTGCTGACGGCCATCGCACTCACAGGTTCGAGTTGGTGGGCGTCACGACGCAACGTCGAGCAGCGTGCGGAACATCGCTTTCGCGACGAAGTCGAGCGCGCCGAGTTCCTCGTCCGACAGCGCATGTTGAACTTCGAGCGAATGTTGAACGGCACCGAGGGACTGTTCGCGGCCGCCGGCGAAGTGACGCGCGAAGGTTGGCGCGACTACACGACGGCGTTGCGCCTGCGCGAGGACTACACCGGCGTTCAAGCGCTGGGGTTCATCCGGCTCTTGACGCCCGATGAGAAAGCGACTTTCGAAGCCGAGGTGCGCGCCGAGGGTTTCCCGGACTTCGCCGTGACGCCGCCGGGCGCTCGCGACGAGTACGCGTCGGTCGCGTTCATCGAGCCGTTCGAGGACAGGAATCTGCGCGCCTTCGGCTACGACCTGTGGAGCGAGCCTGTGCGGCGCACGGCTCTCGCTCAGGCGCGTGACACCGGTCACATCGCGTTGACCGGCAAACTCGAGCTCGCTCAAGAAAACGGCGCGAACGTGCAGCCCGAAATCCTCATGGTCGTGCCGGTGTATCGCCACGGCCAAGCGCTCGACACCGAGGAGCAACGGCGAGCGGCGTTGACGGGCTGGACCTACAGCGCCTTTCGCATGGGCGACTTGATGCAGGGCTTGCTCGGCAATGCGAACCCGGAGCTTCGTTTCGAAGTGTTCGACGGCGAGCAAACCACGCGCGAAGCGCTGCTTTTCGACAGCGCCGTCGAACTCGCGCGTGAGGCGCTCGACGATGCTCCGTCGCGAACGGAGACGCGACGAATCGAGGTCGCCGGGCGCCCCTGGTCGCTGCGCTTCTACGCGCAGCCCAATTTCGAAGCCGCTGTGGCGAGCAACCAGCCGCTGCTCATCGCCGTCGGCGGTTTGGCGCTCGACCTGTTGCTCTTCGGCGTCATTTGGTCGCTGGCCCGCCAACGGCGGCGCTCGGAACAGCTCGCGGTTGCGATGACGGCGAGCTACCGCCGCGCCAACGAAGCCCTGGCGCGCAACATCGCCGAGCACGAGCTGGCCGGCTCGGCCTTGCGCGAGAGCGAAGAACGCATGCGCTTGATCATCGAGACGGAGCCCGAGTGCGTGAAGTTGCTCGGCCCGGACGGCGCGCTGCTCCAAATGAACCCCGCCGGCTTGAAGATGATCGAGGCCGACTCTTTCCGACAAGTCGATCGGGCGTGCGTGTATGCGCTCGTCGAGCCGGCGCACCGCGACCGCTTTCAGTCCCTGACCGAGCGCGTCTTCCGCGGTGAATCCGGCACGCTCGAGTTCGAGCTCATCGGACTCAAGGGCACGCGTCGCTGGTTGGAAACGCACGCGACGCCCTTGCGCAACGAGCAAGGTGAAGTCGCTTCGCTGCTGGCGATCACGCGCGACATCACGCCGCGCAAGAAGGCCGAAGAGGCTCTGCGCGAAAGCGGCGAGCGCTTCCGCCTGCTCTTCGAAGGTGCGAGCGACGCCATTTTCTGGGCGGATCCAACCACGGGTCTCATCACTCACTGCAACAGAGCTGCCGAAACGCTGCTCGGCAGAGAACGCGCCGAAATCATCGGGCAATCCCAGTCCTTCCTGCATCCGCCGGAGGAAGCCGCTCACTGTCGGAAGATCTTCGAGCTGCATGCGAGCTCGGCATCGACCGAGAGCATCGAAGTCGAGGTGCTCCGCAAGGACGGCCGACGCGTGGCGGTGTCCATTTCGCCGTCGGTCACCTCGATCGGGAGCCAACAGATCCTGCAGGGCATCTTCCGCGACATCACGGAGCGCAAACGGATCGAGGCGACCTTGCGCGACAGCGAGGAGCGCTTCCGCGAGTTGGCCGAGAACGTGCACGAAGTGCTGTGGATGACGGACGCCGAGAAGGCCCACTTGCTCTACGTCAGTCCGGCCTACGAAAAGATCTGGGGACGATCCTGCTCCGACCTGTACCGCTCCCCACACGATTGGCTGGAAGCGCTTCACGTCGAAGATCGCGAGCGCGTGATGCATGCAGCTCAGACGCGACTGTCGGCCGGCGATTACGACGAGACCTACCGCATCGTGCGACCCGACGGCACGGTGCGTTGGATTCGCGACCGAGCCTTTCCGGTGCGCGATGCGTCCGGCGTCGTGTTGCGCATCGTCGGCACGGCGGAGGACGTCACGGCGCGCCGGCAGCTGGAGGACCAGTTGCGCCAGGCGCACAAGCTGGAGGCGATCGGCACGCTGGCCGGCGGCGTGGCGCACGACTTCAACAACATCCTCGCCGCGATCCTCGGCAACACCCAGCTGGCGCTGATCGCGAGCGAACAAGGCGCTTCGACCGACGACTATCTCGAGGAGATCAAACGGGCCAGCGAGCGCGCCAAGAGTCTCGTCCAGCAGATCCTGACCTTCAGCCGCCGCCAGCCGCAGGTGCGTCTCGTCATCTCGCTCGTGCCCGTCGTGCAAGAGGCCGTCGCACTCCTGCGCGCGACCATCCCGAGCGGCGTCGAAATCGTCACCTCGTTCGAGGCCGAGGTTCCGTGCGTGCTCGCGGATGCCACGCAGATCAGTCAGGTGCTCGTCAATCTCGGCACCAATGCTTGGCACGCGCTCGGAGGTCAGCCGGGCCGCATCGAGATCCGGCTCGAACCCGTGACGCTCGACGCCGAGGCTGCAGGTCGACTCGCGGGCCTGCGACCAGGCCGCTTCGCGTGCCTTTCCGTGAGCGATACCGGCGTGGGCATCGACGAGGCCACGCTGCCGCGCATCTTCGATCCGTTCTTCACCACCAAGGGACCCCAGCAAGGCACGGGTCTGGGCCTGTCGGTGGTGCACGGCATCCTCCACGGTCACGACGGCGCGATCAGCGTCGCGAGCCGGCCGGGCCACGGCGCGACCTTTCGCGCCTACTTCCCTGCCGCCATTGCCGCACCCGGCGACGGCGGCGCGGCGGCGACAGCGGAGCTGGTGCATGGCGCCGGCAAGCACATCCTCTACCTCGACGACGAGGAGCCGCTCGTGCGCCTCGCCACGCGCACGTTGGAGCGACTCCATTTCCGCGTCACCGGCTTCACCCGCGCGGCGGACGCGGTGGCGGCGTTCTGCGCGAACCCGGCCGAGTTCGACCTCGTCATCACCGACTTGAACCTGCCCGGCGCGTCGGGCCTCGGCGTCGCCGCGCGGCTGCTCGCAGTGCGCCCGGACGTGCCGATCGTGCTGTCCTCGGGCCACGTGACCGACGACTTGCGCGACAAGGCGCAGCGCATCGGCATTCGCGAACTGCTCTACAAACCGAGCCGCATCGAAGAGCTGTGCGAGGTCGTGCAACGCTTGACGGACTCGGCGCCCGCGCTCTGAAGCGTCGAACGCGACGCTCGGCGCGCTGGGACGTGTGCGGTTAGTCGCTGCATGGCGACGAGCGCTCGCCGTGCCGCGCGACCAGGCGCCGCCGCGCGCAACTCACTTCGCGGCGAGCGCCGCCAAGATCGCCGCGCGCAGCTCAGCGTCGTTCGGAGCGACTTTGCTCGGGTAGAAAGCGATCACGGTTCCGTCCTTGCCGACGAGGTACTTGCAGAAGTTCCAGTTGGGCAACTTGCCGGTCGCGCCGCCGAGATAGCCGTAGATCGGCGACTGCTCCGCGCCGGCCTTGGTGCCGACCTTGGCGAACATCGGAAACGTGACCGCGTACTTCGTCGAGCAGAAGGACTTGATCTGTTCCGAGTTGCCCGGCTCTTGAGCGCCGAAGTCGTTGCTGGGGAAACCGACGACGACGAGGCCGCGCGACGCGAGCTCCGTGTGCAAGGCCTGCAGGCCTTCGTACTGAGGCGTGTAGCCGCACGCGCTGGCCGTGTTGACAACCAGTGCGACCTTGCCCGCGTACTGCGACAAGGCCTGTTGCACGCCGTCGATGTCGGGCGCCGTCAGCGCGTACAGGCCGCTGACCGGAGTCTGCGGCGTCGGCGCCGGCTCGCGCGTCGAGCCGACCGAACAACCGACGACGCACAGCGACAACGAAACCAGGATGAGGGGGTTCATGGGGCGCGAAGTGTACGCGTCGCGCCGCGCGGCGTGCGCACGAGGTGCGTCAGCGCTGGGGCACGGCGAAGTCGGCGACGCGGCCCGCGAACTCGGTGCGCAGGCGCGGCCATTCGAGCTTCAACCACGGCGTGAAGCGTTCGGGTTGCGCGGCGAGCTCGCGGTCGAGCACAGCGCACGCCATCCACTTCCACGCGGCGACTTCGTCGGGATCCACGCGCGGCGGCGCGGCGGAACGCGCGAGGTAGACCGAGCACAGTTCGTGCTCCGAGCCCAGCGCGTCGAAAGCGGCGTGGTACTCGAAGCGGTACAGGAACTCGGGCTCGCTGCGCACGCCCAGTTCCTCGGTCAAGCGGCGCCGCGCGGCGTCGAGGTCGTTTTCGCCGCGGCGCGGATGGCTGCAGCAACTGTTCGACCAGAACCCGGGCCACAGGGGCTTCAGCCGGCTGCGCTGTTGCACGAGCACCTCGCCGCGAGCGTTGAACAGGAAGATCGAGAAGGCGCGGTGCAGCACACCCGCGCCGGCGTGCAACTCGCGTTTCGTTCGATACGCCAGCACGTTGTCCGCGGCGTCGACGGCGATCAGCAGTTCGTCGCCCGGCTCGGAGTGCATGGCGTTCATCGGCGGCGTGCTGCGAGAGCGACGGAACGAGACGTGAGCCAAGGCAGCAGCATGCGAAAGCTGGGCGCGGCGCGCGCGTCAGTCGCGAACGCGGCGACCGCGCTCGTAATCGCCGGTGCGAGCATCGACGGTGCCGTCGTAGTCGAAGAACAACCACGCGCCTTCGCGCCGCCCGTCGATGAAGACGCCCTGCGCTTTGAGCTGGCCGTTGCGGTACCACTCGCGCCACAGACCTTCGGGGCGACCGCGGAAGTAGGAAGCCTCGAGCAACGGCGCTCCGTTGTCATGCCACTCCTGCCATGGTCCTTCGCGCAAACCCTGGCGATAGCGACCGTGGGCACGCTTCTGGCCGTTCTCGTACCAGGTGTCCCACAGACCGTCGCGCTCGCCGTCCGAGTAGCCGCCTTCCGTGCGCGGGTCGCCGCTGGGATGCCACTCGTTCGCGGCTCCGTTCACTTGACCAGCGTCGTAGCGCAGAGCTGAGGCGAGCGTGCCGTCGGCGTACCACTCGCTCCACAGGCCCTCGGGCACACCGTAGTCGAAGCTCCCCGTCGAACGCAGCTCACCGCCTTCGTGCCACCAGTTCCAGGTGCCGTCGGGATCGCCGTTTTCGAAGCGACCGACGAACACGCGCGTCCCGTCAGGCCGCCACACCGACCACTCACCATGGGGACGGCCGTTCAAGACGAAGCCGTCGACGATGCGCTGTCCGTTCTCGTCGAGCAGGCAGATTTCGCGCGGATCGTCTTCCGAAGTGCGCGCGCGGTTGGCCGCGCTGTCGCGCTCAACTGTGTTGCCGGCGCTGACCGGAACCAACCTGCGCGCGTCGTTGTGCTCGAGCGCACTCAGCTCCTCCGCCATCTTGCGCCACGGACCGGCATCGCTCGGACAGGCCGCCGCCAAGGCCAACCAACCGGCGCGCGCTGAGGACTGCGCGTCACGGTCGGCATCGGCCGCGCTGACGTTCGACGACGCGCCGAGGCCGGCCCACACGAGCAGTGTGGTCGCGAGCCCGAGCACGAGGATCAACGGGAGGTCGTCCAGGCCTGTCCTGCGCAGGACCATGGTCGCGCCATCTTTCAGCGTGGCGGTTGGGGAGACGGTTGGAACGCGCTACCCGAGCTCTGACTCGGTTCACGCACGAGGTTTCGAATGGACTCGTCGAGCGCCGTCGGCTGGAGATCGACGTGGCGCAAGCGGCCGTCGCGATCGATCACCAAGCAACGCGGTGGCGTGGTGAGGTGCCAAGCACTGGCGACCCGGCCCTCACTGCCGCCTTCGAAAGCGCACTCGAAACGCAGATCGTTGGCTTCCCATTGGCGCCGGAACAGCGCGACTTGGGAGTCTTGGTTGACGCCGAGAAGCGCGAAGGGAGCGCCTTCGAGGTGTTGCGACAACGAGCGCAGCTCTGCGGCCCAGGCTCGGTCTTCGGCGCGCGAGAACGAGAAGAAGGCGACGACGACGACCTTGCCGCGGAAGTCGGAGAGGCGGATCTCGTTGCCGTCGACGTCGGCCGTCATGAAATCGGGCACTTCATGGCCCACGACCAAATTGCGCAGCCGCCACAGGGCGTCTTGGCATGCGGCAACGAGCGGCCCATTGCGGTCGTCTTGCAACACCTTCTGCCACACCGCGCACGCCGCGAGCACGCGCGCCGGGCGGTTTTCACCGAGCGGCGCCAGCGCGCTCGACTCGAGATTCAGGGCGCGCAGGCGACGCGCGGCTTCGCGCGCAGGCACGCCGAGGTACAGCGTGTGCGCGAACTCGGCCGCGACCTGAGGTCCGATGACGGCGACGTCGCCTTCCAGCGAGGTCAGCAGGTCGAGCTCATGGTCGGCGAGCCACGCTTCGCGCGCGCTGCTCGGCAAC
>CAYHRR010000222.1:0-6806 GCA_964358875.1 uncultured Planctomycetaceae bacterium
CCGTTGCAAGCTCTCGCGGCGGTGCGCGGCGGCACGCAGTCGCTGCACCCCAATTCACGCGACGAGGCCTTGTCGCTGCCGAGCGAGGATTCGGCGCTGCTCGCGCTGCGCACGCAGCAGGTGATCGCGCACGAATCCGGCGCGGCGGACGTCGTCGATCCGCTCGGCGGTGCGCCCTACATCGAGGCGTTGACCGACGAGCTCGAGCGACGCTCGCTCGCATTGATGCGCGAGGTCGACGCGCGCGGCGGCGCTGTCGCGGCCATCGAAACAGGCTTCGTGCAGCGCGAAATCCTGCGTTCGGCGCTGCAGTGGCAACGCGAGGTGGATTCCAGCCAACGCGTGATCGTCGGCGTCAACGAGTTCACCGCCGTCGAGCCCGCGCCGCGCATCTTCCGACCCGATCCTTCGGCGCGCGAGCAAGTGCTCGCCGATCTCGCGCGCGTGCGCAAGCAGCGCGACTCGACGCGCGTCGCGGCGTCGCTCGAAGCGATCGACCGCGCCGCCGCGGGCAGCGCGAACCTGCTCGACGTGATCCTGCCCGCCGTCGAGCACTACGCGACGCTCGGCGAAATCTGCGCCGTGCTCGAAAAACGCTTCGGCGCCTATCAAGCACCGGATGTGTTGTAGCGCGGTGCCGCGCTCGAACTCCGCGGCGCCGCGCTGACGAAGCGAACGGCGCGTGTTTAGAATCCGCGCCCCATGAACCCGCCGACGCAGCTCGCACCGCTCGTGCGCGGAGTGCATCACATCGCGATCGTCGTCAAGTCGATCGCCGAGGCGCGCAAGGTCTACGAGGGCGTGCTCGGTTTGCGCGCCAGCGAGCCGGAGTTCGTCGCCGATCAAAAGGTCAACGTGCTCGTGGTGTACGCGGGTACGCAGCGCATCGAACTCGTCGAGCCTGCGTCGAACGATTCGCCGGTGTCGCGCTGGCTCGCGAAGCACGGCGGCGGTCTGCACCACGTCGCGTACGCGGTCGACGACATCGATGTCGCGCTCGCGGCGCTCAAACACGGCGGCGTGCGCTTGATCGACGAGACGCCGCGGCTCGGCGCGCACGGCACGCGCATCGCTTTCATTTATCCGCAAGGCATGAGCGGTGTGTTGACCGAGCTCGTCGAAGAGCCGCGAACGCACTGATCACTTTGTTTACCGCGCGAAGGAGCACCTCGATGGGCCTCGGACTCTTGCTCGCGGCCTGCGCCGCCGTTCAACAACCGCGCCTCGAATCCAACGTGGCCGTCGTGACGACGATCGTTCGCGCGGCGCGCATGATCGACGTGCGCACGGGGCGTGTGCTCGAGCATCCGTCGCTCGTGGTCGAGGGCGGCAAGATCACGAAGGTCGAACAAGGCACCGGCGCGTGGCCGAGCACGAGTCGCATGCTCGACCTCGGCGACGTCACGCTCGTCCCCGGTCTCATCGATTGCCACGTGCACCTCGGCGGCACGCTCGAAGGTGACTTCGTCAATCGCTCCGTGCACGAAACGTCGCTCGATACCGCTCTGCGCGCGACGGCGCACTGTGCGCTCACGCTGCGCGCGGGCTTCACCACCGTGCGCAACGTCGGCAGCGCGGACTTCGTCGACGTCGCGTTGATGCACGCGGTCGAGCGCGGCGACATCCTCGGTCCGTGGATCGTTCCGGCGGGCCACTCGATCGGCATCACCGGCGGTCACGCCGACGAAACCGGCTTTGCGCCCGGCATTTTGGTGGGTGGGCCCGAGCAGGGCATCGTCAACGGCGTCGACGAATGCCGGCGCGCGGTGCGCGAGCAGATCAAGTACGGCGCCAAGGTGATCAAGTGCGTCGCGACAGCGGGCGTGCTCTCGTTCGAAGAACAAGTCGGCGCGCAGCAACTCGCCGACGACGAATTGCGCGCGATCGTCGAAGAAGCGCACCGTCACAAGGTGAAGGTCGCCGCGCACGCGCACGGCACCGCAGGCATTCTCGCGGCGGTGCTGGCGGGCGTCGATTCGATCGAACACGGCTCGCTGCTCGACGACGCTTGCATCGAGGCGATGAAAGCGCGCGGCACGTACCTCGTGCCGACGAGTTATCTCGGCACGCGCATCGCGCTCGAGAATCTCCCGCCGCTCTTGCGCCGCAAGGCCGAAGCGGTGCTGCCTTTGGCGCGCGAGAGCTTGAGGAAAGCCGTCGCAGCCGGCGTGAAGATCGCGTGCGGCACCGACGCGGCCGTTTATCCGCACGGCGAGAACGCGCACGAGCTCGAGGTCTACGTCGCAGCCGGCATGACGCCGCTCGAAGCGCTGCGCACGGCGACGCTCAACGCCGCCGACCTGTGCGACACGCCCGATCGCGGCGAAATCGCCGTGGGCATGCTGGCGGATCTCGTCGCGGTCCGCGGCAATCCGCTCGCCGATATCACGACGCTTCAGCACGTCGTGTGGGTGATGCACGGCGGCGTGGTCGTGCCGCAGAGCGACTGAGCGCGCACCGAGCGGCGACGCGAGACGCCGCGGCCGGCGCACCGTCGGCTTCGAGCTGCATCGCCATCACGACCGCGCCTCGTGACGCGGCGCTCGATGCGAGAGGGAAAGCAGAGCCGAGTCGACGCCGATGCGTTTCGAGCTCAAATCGAGGGGCTTTCGCCAAGTCGCTGAAGTGCGCATGCTGCGCCCATGACATCTATCGCTTTCTGCGTAGCGCTTTTCGCCCTGCCTGCACTTCAAGACGCGCCGCCCGCCGCATCGGACGCCGCTCCCGAAACGCCGCCGGTCATTCGCGGCTTGCGCGCGCGTGAGGTCGGCACCTTCGACGGCTTCACGCTGTTCACGCCGCTCGCCTCCGGGTCGACGTTTCTGATCGACATGCAGGGCGAGGTCGTGCACGTCTGGGACACAGCGCTGCCGCCGACCGCGATGGCCTATCTGCTCGACAGCGGACATTTGTTGCGCGCGATTCGCATCAACGAGAACCCGCGCTTTTTCGGCGGCGGTCTCGGCGGGCGCATCGTCGAACTCGATTGGGACGGCGCGATCGTTTGGGACTACACGCGCTCCGACGAGACGCACGTGCTGCACCACGATCTCGAAGTGCTGCCGAGCGGCAACATCCTCGCGATCCAGTGGGAATACGTCTCGCACGACGACGCCATCGCGCTCGGCCGCGACCCCAAGGCGACGAACTCGAAGGGCTGGTGGCCCGATGCGTTGATCGAGCTCGAGCGCGTCGGCACGCACGACGCGAAGGTCGTTTGGGAGTGGCACGCGAAGGACCACCTCGTGCAGGACTTCGCGCGCCGGGCGCCCGGTTTCGCTTCGCCGGCCGAACATCCCGAGTTGATCGACATCAACGCGGATCACCGCAATGAAGCGCCGCTGACGACGAAGGAGCGCGAGGAGAAGGAGAAGCTCGACAAGGAGATGGGCGCGCTCGGCTACGCGGGCGGCGACGCGGATGCGTCGAAGCGCGGCGCTCCCGACGAGCACGAAGCCGATTGGATGCACACCAACGGCATCGACTACAACGCCGAGCTCGACATGATCGTCGTCAGCTCGCCGCACCTGTGCGAGATCTTTGTGCTCGATCACTCGACGACGAGCGACGAGGCGCGCGGTCACGTCGGCGGCAAGCGCGGTCACGGCGGAGATTTGCTGTATCGCTGGGGAAATCCGCGCAACTACGGCGCCGGCGACGCACAGAGCCAGCGGCTTTTCTATCAGCACGATCCGCAGTGGATCGCGAACGGCTTGCCCGGCGCCGGCAACGTGCTCGTCTACAACAACGGCACGAAGCGCCCCGACGGCAAGTTCTCGGAGATCGACGAACTCGCGTTGCCGTTCCAAGCTGAGCACGCCTTTTCACGCAATGACGGCTGGGCTTTCGGACCGAGTGAGCCGGCGTGGAAGTACGTCGCGCCTGAACGCGAGAGCTTCTTCTCGCCCTTCATCTCCGGTTGCCAACGCTTGCCCAACGGCAACACGCTGATCTGCTGCGGCGCATCCGGTCGCTTCTTCGAAGTGACTGCCGAAGGGCGCACGGTGTGGGACTTCCTCAATCCCCACGGCGGCGAGATTCCCACGAGTTTCGGCAAGGCCGCGCCCGAGCAACCCAAGGTCGACGCGCGCGCCGTCTTCCAAGCGACGCGTATCGCGCCCGATCATCCGGCCTTGAAGGGCCGCACGCTCACGCCGCGTCCTACGGCGAAGTAGCGAGCGCTCGCTCTCGGCGTCATGTGCCGCCGCAACGCGTAGAGATTCGTGCGCTGCTCCGTATCATCGCGCGCATGACCCCCGAAACTCCTGTGCAGCGCCTGCACCAGCCGACCGGTCGATGCATCGTGGTCCGCAACGTCGACGCGCGTAATTAGGAGTCGATCGTGAGCCCGACGGTGTTTCGCTCCGGTGGCTTCCGCTTCTATTTCTTCTCCCGCGAGGAGCCGCGTCTGCACGTTCACGTTCATCACGTCCAGGGTGAAGCCAAGTTCTGGGTTGCTCCGAGAATCGAGCTTGCGATCAACCACGGACTGACGCCGCGTCAACTCGCTACCGTGGAGCGACTCGTCCGAGAACACGAAGATGAAATCCGCCAAGCGTGGCAAGACCATTTCGCGAGCTGAAGTCACGAACGTTTCCGAGCATGGCCTGTGGCTGCTCGCCGGCGGACGCGAGCTCTTTCTCGCCTTCGAGCACTTCCCGTGGTTCCGCGACGCGTCGTTGAAGCAAGTCTTCGACGTCGAACTCGCGGCGGCGGGGCACCTGTACTGGCGAGAACTCGACCTCGATCTGTCCGTCGCTTCGATTGAAACCCCCGCGGACTTTCCGCTCGTCGCCAAGGTGCGCGAGCGCGCTCCACGCTGGGCCGGCCGCAAGACCTCGCGGCGTGCCAAATAGCCGCGAATCACTACCATCCCGCGATGAATCAAGAGACTCCCCTGCAGCGCCTGCACCGCATGCGCGAATTGACCCTTCAAGGCGGTGGGCCCGAGCGCATCGCGGCGCAACACAAGAAGGGCAAGCTGACGGCGCGCGAGCGCGTCGATTTGTTGCTCGATGAAGGCTCGTTCGTCGAGCTCGATCGCTTCGTGACGCATCGCTGCACGGACTTCGACATGCAGGAGCAACTCGTGCTCGGCGACGGCGTGGTCACCGGACATGGCTTGATCGAAGGGCGGCCGGTGTATCTGTTCAGCCAGGACTTCACGGTGTTCGGCGGCTCGCTGTCCGAGACGCACGCCGAGAAGATCTGCAAGGTGATGGACGCGGCGCTGAAGGTCGGCGTGCCGGTGATCGGTATCAACGACTCCGGCGGCGCGCGGATTCAGGAAGGTGTCGCGTCGCTCGGCGGTTACGCCGAGATCTTTTGGCGCAACACGCGCGCGAGCGGCGTGATTCCGCAGTTGTCGGCGGTGATGGGCCCGTGCGCGGGCGGCGCGGTGTACAGCCCGGCGATCACCGATTTCATCTTCATGGTCGACCAGACCTCGTACATGCACATCACCGGACCCGACGTGGTGAAGTCGGTGACGCATGAAATCGTGACGAGCGAGGACCTCGGCGGGGCGGAGATGCACGCGAGCCGCTCGGGGTGCGCGCATTTCCGTTCGATGGACGGGAAGAACTGCTTGGCGCTGCTGCGCAAGGTGTTTTCGTATCTGCCGTTGAACAACGCCGAGGACCCGCCGTTCGTGCCGACGGATGATCCGCACGATCGGAGGGATGTCGAACTCGACTCGATCGTGCCGGCGGATCCTTCGAAGCCGTACGACAT
This sequence comes from uncultured Planctomycetaceae bacterium, assembly GCA_964358875.1. Taxonomy (GTDB): domain Bacteria; phylum Planctomycetota; class UBA1135; order UBA1135; genus CAYHRR01. The sequence continues at coordinate 5,734 of CAYHRR010000222.1, forward strand.
CCATCTCGTGATCGAGCGCGTCGTCGACAAGGCGAGCTTCACCGAGGTGCATGCGGATTTCGCGCGCAACATCATTTGTGGGTTTGCGCGCTTGGGTGGGCGAGTGATCGGCGTGGTCGCGAATCAGCCGGCGGTGTTGGCGGGTTGTCTCGACATCGACGCGAGCGTGAAGGGGGCGCGGTTCATTCGGTTTTGCGACGCGTTCAATATTCCTTTGGTGACCTTCGAGGACGTGCCGGGGTTCTTGCCGGGGACGGCGCAGGAGTACGGCGGGATCATTCGCCACGGCGCGAAGTTGCTGTACGCGTACTGCGAAGCGACGGTGCCGAAGCTGACGGTGATCACGCGCAAGGCTTACGGCGGCGCGTATGACGTCATGAGCTCGAAGCACATCCGCGGCGACGTCAACTTGGCGTGGCCGACAGCAACGGTCGCGGTGATGGGGGCCGCGGGCGCGACGAAGATCCTCTACCGCCGCGAAATCGAGAAAGCGAAGGACTCCAAAGCCTTCGAAGCCGAGAAGACCGCCGAGTACGAGGCGACGTTCAACAACCCGTATAAGGCGGCCGCGCGCGGCTTCATCGACGACGTGATCGAACCGCACGCGACTAGGCCGCTGCTGATCCGCTCGCTAGAGTTGCTGAAGACGAAGCACGAGGAGCGGCCGCTGCGGAAGCATGGGAACATTCCACTTTGAGCCCGCACGACACACAGTACTGGGAGGATGCGATTGCCGAAGTCTGTCCGATTTGACTTCCTTGGCGATCCTGCCATTGGACTAATGCGACCCTAGCTTTACGCTGTCTCCGTGCTATTCGCAATTTGCGATGTGCGCGATGGGCAGAAAGGAGAACTCGGATGACGGCGTCGCATCCTCCCGACCAACCCAGCGTCCACGTCCGGCTCACAAGGTCAGTCGACGACGCGATGGCGCTCCTTCGGGCCGCGTCAAGTGCGCGCGACTTAGCCGCTGTACTTGAGGTACCGTACAGCCGCTTGATCTACCTCACCTATCGGATGCCCGCTAGGTTCCGATATCGCACGTTCGAAGTGCGCAAGCGTTCCGGGGGGAG
>CAYHRR010000223.1:0-6794 GCA_964358875.1 uncultured Planctomycetaceae bacterium
TTTGCGGTGCCTGTGCGTTCACGCGGTGCGGCGCGCGCGCGCGCCGGGACTCTTCGGGTTGTCGTGGCAGGATTCGACCGAAGGCATGGACCACTCACGCGGAGCGGCGTACCGACTGCGATCCACAAGCCGGCGCCAGCGTCGGAAACGCTCACGGCGACTTGTTAGGGCGAGCACTTTAGGGGCCGATTTCTCCGGGTCAACCTCCGAGAACGGGGAAAGTGCCGTGCGTCCGCGCTCGTGCTGCGTGGTTGGGTCGACGTGCGCACGCCGCTACACTGCTCGGCCTTTCGATGGCGCCGCTCATTCGACGCTCCGCCATTCGAAGCTCTGCCATCTGACGCTCCGTCATCCGAATCGGCCGAAGCTCCCCGTCCCTAGCCCCAGAATCCCGCGCACCGTGGCCGTTCAACGCACGCTCATCCTGCTCAAGCCCGACTGCGTCCAACGTGGACTGATCGGCACCATCCTCCAGCGCTTCGAAGCCAAGGGTCTGCAACTCGTCGCACTCAAGCTGCGTCAGTTCACGCCGGCGGTCTTCGAGAAGCACTACGAGCCGCACAAGGGCAAGCCCTTCTATCCGGGCCTCGTCAAGTACATGTGCTCGGCGCCCGTCGTCGCGCTGGTGCTCGAAGGCGTCGACGCGATCGAGGTCACGCGCGGACTTATCGGAGCGACCAACTCGCGCAAAGCCGCGCCCGGAACGATCCGCGGCGACCTCGGCATGTCCTTCTCGAACAACCTGGTCCACGGCTCCGACAGCGCGGAGTCCGCCGCCCGCGAGATCGCCATCTTCTTCGGCGATGCCGGCGAAGTGTGCGCGTGGGCGAGCGTGACCACGCCCTGGATCTACAACGTCGCCGAAGAGCTCTCCTGACGCTCAGCGCGCGCCACGTCTGCGAACTCGTCGACGAGATCGCGCCGCTGATCCAAGGCGCACTCGTCGCCGAGATCGTCGCGTTGCCGCCGCGCGATCTCGTGCTGTATTTCAAGCACGAGACGGACGGCGCGCTGACGGCGCCGATCCGGCGTGTGCACGTCGCCGCCGACGCGGACATGCCGCGCTTTTATCTGCAGACCGCGCGTCAACCGCGGCCGGATGCGCCGGCGGGTCCGTTCTTTCGACGCCTGTCGAGCGACCTCGTCGGAGCGCGGCTGCGCAAGTTCGAGCAAGTCGCGCGCGATCGCATCGTCGCCTTCGAGTTCGACCAAACGCCCTGCGGTGAGCGGCGCGTGTTGGTCGCGGAGCTGATCGGTCGGCACGCCAACTTGGTGCTGCTCGGGCCGAACGAACGCGTCGTGGAGATGCTCGTCAGCGCCGCGCCGACCTCGAAGCACGCGCCGCGCCTCGTCGTCGGCCAAGCCTGGTGCGCTCCGGCAGGACCCGCGGCGGCGCGCGAAGTCGGAGCGTCGCTGGCCGAGCTGCTCGGCGCCGCCGACGCGCTCGCGGCCGCCAAGGCCGACGGCGCTGCACCGCTTTCGTTCCTGGTGCAAGAGAAGCTCGGCGGCGAAGTCGCGGAACTCGCGCTGCAACGCGCGCGGCGCAGCGTGTCCGAACGCTAGGACCGCAAACTCAAACGCGCGCGCGGACTCGAACACGGACTCGTCCAGCGTCTCGCTGCCACCGACGAAGCGGAGAACGTGCGCATCGACGGCGAAGCGCTCAAGGCCAACTTTCACTTGCTGCGCCGCGGACAAAGCGAGGTGCGCGTGCTCGATCCCTATTCCGAGTGCGGCGCCGAACGCGTCGTCGCGCTCGACCCGCGCCGCGGACCGCAGGAAAACGTCGAGCACACCTTCGAGCGCTACAAGAAGTTGCTGCGCGCCAAGGACTCGGTCGAGCGCGAACTCGCGTTGAGCCGCGAGAAGATTGCGCGCTACGAGCAACTGCTCGCGCAGCTCGCGCAGAGCTCTGATCCGGAGGCGCTCGAACTCGAGGCCGTCGAAAAGGGCCTGCTCGATCCGGCGCAACAGGCCGACGAACGCAAACGCAAAGACGTCGAACCGCGCAAGCCCTACCGCTCGTTCGTGGGCTGCAAAGGCAGCGAAATTCGCGTCGGACGCAGCGCCAAGGACAACGACGATCTCACGCTGCACCACGCGCGCGGCAGCGACCTGTGGCTGCACACCTCCGAAGCGCCGGGCAGTCACGTCGTGCTCGTGGTCGAGCGCAACGTCGAGCCCGACAGTGAAGAGGTGCTCGACGCTGCGCACCTCGCGGTGCACTTCTCGCCCTTGCGCGACGCGCACAAGGCCGGCGTCCACGTCGCGCGCAAGAAGGATGTCCACAAGCCGCGCGGCGCCAAGCCCGGATTGGTCTCGCTGTCGGGCGGAAAAGTCCTCGCCGTGCGCATGCAACCGGAACGGCTGGCGCGGTTACTGGCTGCGTCACGCAGCTAGACCGCACTGCGGTGCTATGGTCTTCGGCCCGCGCCCAAAGCAACCTGCCATGCAAATCAAACACGCCTCCTTCGCCCTCGCGGCGCTGCTCACCGCCGCCTGCAATTCGACGCCCAACGGTCCCGATCCGGAGCAACAGCTCAAGCTGCACCGCGAATTCGCGCAGACCTACTTCGAGGCCAACCAACTCGTGCAGGCCGAGCAGCAAGCGGATCTCGGCTTGGCGCTCGATCCGCGCGACGACGGTCTGTTGTTGATCAAGGCCTGGACGCACCAAAAGCGCGGCACAGCGGACGACGTGCTGTACGCGGAGAAGTTGTTCCGCGATCTCGGCGACGAGGACTACCGCGCGACGCTCGGGCTCGCCGAAGCGCTCGAGCGCAAGGGCGTGCTGTATTGGGAATCCGCCGACGCCGTCGCCGCCGGCAAGCGCGCGACGAAGGCGACCGACCGCGCTAAGCGCGCGGCGGAAATGCGCGTGGAAGCGCAGGGTTTCTGGGAGGAAAGCACCTCCGTCTACGAGCACACGCTCGAACTCAAGAGCGGAAGCATCCAGGCGATGAACGGCCTGCAACGCGTGTGCGCCTTGCGCGGCGACCTCGCCAAGAGTTTGGAGTGGTCCAACGCGCTGCTCGCGCAAAGCGCCAAGGAGATCGATTTCTGGCGCAACGAGTTGAAGCGCGCGGATCTGCGCGCCAGCGAAGAGGCCGAGTTCCGGCGCATGCTCGCCGGCAGTTCGCGCCTGTTGATCGAGACGCACCTGCAAGCCTCGACGGCGCTGGTCGGACTCGGGCGCAAAGAGGACGCGCTCCCCCATCTCGACCTGGCGCTCGACATGGCGCCGGAGAAAGCCGACGTGTACTGCCGGCGCGCGCAACTGCAGCACGAGCTCGGTCGCTTCGCGCAAGCGCGCGACGACTTGAAGCTGTTCCTGAAACTGTCCTCGCTGCCGATCGAAGACCCGACGATGCAGAAGGCTCTCGACTTGCTCGCGCAATGTGAGCGTGCACTAAGCGGCGTTAGTGCCGCGAAACACTGAGCGGCGTTAGTGCCGCGAAACACTGAGCGGCGTTAGCGGCGCGAAACACTGAGCGGCGTTAGCGGCGCGAAACGCTGAACGTCGCGCACGGACGGCTCGAGGCGCGCGTTCCAAACAGGAAGGCGCGCCTCGTTGCTTCCCGTGCGAGCCGCTCAGATCTGCTTGCCGCTGTCGGGCTTCCAAGTGCGCGCGCGCTTCTGGCCCCAGCGATCGACGACGATGACTTCGAGTTCGCCGTTCGCTGCGCGGGCACGGATCTGCGCGGTGATGTCTTCGCGCGTGCGGATCGGCACGTGGTTGATCTCGATCAGGACTTGATTGCGCTGCAAACCCAAGTGCCGCGCGATCGTGCCGTCTTCGACGCGTTCGATGCGCAAGCCCAGGCCCGATTCGAGCCCGAGCGCGCGCGCCTCTTCGACGGTCAGCGACTGCACGAGCACTCCGAGCACGTCGGTGCGCACCACTTCGTCGGACGCGCGCGGCGCCGCAGCCGGAGGATCGAGATTCCAGCCTTCGAAGGGACCGAAACCGTCGAGCGAGAATCCGCGCAGCGCGCGCAGGCCGCCAAAGTGCGGGCTCGCATCGGCGCCGATGTGCTCGCGCAGTTCCGGATGAGCTTGGAGCAATTCTTCGAGCGACGCGGCGCTGTATTCCTCAGTGACATCCCGGCCGTCCTGGCGGCGCGTCACCTTGCACGTCACTCCGCCTTCGCTTTGTTCGAGCGCAAAGCTCTCGAAGTTCGACGACGTGTCCTGCGCATTCGGCTCGGGTACGCGGCCGAGCAACGCGTCCCAGTGACGCTGCTGATCCTCGATCCACTGCTGCGGATCGACACCGCCGAAGCCCGGATCGAATTCGAATGTCCAGGGACTGTGTGTGTCGAAGCCTCGCAGCGGCGCGCCCAACTCGCGCAACACTAGGCGCGCGGTCCAGGCCAACTCCGGCGCCGTGGTCGAGTCGCGCGCCCAGTGCTGCACCTCAGCGCGCAGGTTCGTGTCGCGCCGAGCCGCCTTCACGCAACGGTCGAAGGCGGCCTCGCGTAGATCGAGATCGCTTGCCGCAAGTTGCTCGCGCCAGATCTCGAGCGCGACTTGCGCAGGTTGCGGCTCGACCCGCAACAGTCCTCGTTGCTTGGGCGTTTGCGCTAATTCGCCGTTCGACTGCGCGACGGCCACGCTCAACACACTCGCTCCCAATCCAGCGATCATCCACAGCGTTTTCATCGTCGACCTCCCGGCGGATCGAAGCGCAATCCGCCGCTTGATACGCCTCGTTCAGCGCAGACCGCGTTGCAAACGGTCGCTGGCGAGCGAGGCACCGGCACTGCTCTCACCGAAACGCGGTGCAGGAAACAGCTGCGCCTCGAGCCCCATGTACTCTCCCGCTGCCGCTCGGCGCAGTCGGCCGAGACCGACCGGCGCCGCGCTCTCGCTCGCCGCCACGGGTTCGACCGTTGTTCCGTTCTCTGGCGCGAACTCGCGCGCGATCTCCGGCGCGAACTCGCGCGCGTTCTCCGGCGCGAACTCGCGCGCGTTCTCCGGCGCGAACTCGCGCGCGATCGCCCCCGCCTCACTCGCGGGCTGCGACGCCGAATTCAGCGCGACGCCGCGCGAACCCGTGTCGGGTCCAACATCCGGAACCGTCGACGGCTGTCGCGCGGGCCAAGCGACGTAGGCCGCGGCCACGACCGCCGCTGCCGCAGTGAGCGAGGCGGCTCGCCGCCAGAGCGTCGAGCGCACCGCAACGCGCGGCGTCGTTCCACGCACGCTCGTCGTCGAAGAACTCAACCGTCCCTCGCTCTCGAGCGCCGCGCGCACACCCGGCCACACGTCGATCGCCGGCACAGGCGCCTCGCGCAAGCGCTCGAACGGCGTCAAGGCCGCCTGCAACGCGCGCAACTCGAGCCCGCACGCGGTGCAGTGCTCGAGATGCCCGGCCACCGCCTCCGACCAGGGCGATTCCAGATCCCCACCCGCGTAAAGCGGCAACTGAGCCTGCGCTTGGGTGCAATCGAGTTGGACTGACTTCATGGCTTGTCGTGCCTTCGTTCGTCCTGATCTACGTCGGAGTTGGAGCGAGCGTTGGTGTCGTCATCGAATCCCGTAGCCGGATGGCGTTCGGCGCCGGAGTGCTCCGCGCGCTCGCGCCGCTCCCATTCTTCCTGGAAGAGTTTGCGGCCGCGGTGCAAGCGCCAACGCACGGTGACGTGCGTCGCGCCGACCAGCCTGGCGATCTCGGTGCAGGGCAACCCATCGAGTTCCCGCAGCGTCAGGACCGCCTGGAAATGTGGCGCGAGTGCCGCGATGCACTCACGCACGCGTTGCGCGGTTTCGTTCGACTCCAAGCGCTGGGACGGCTGGGGCTGCGCGAGATCCGGCACCTCCATCTCGATGCCGTCGTCGTCGTCGCCCGCGTTGCCCGTGCTGGTGAGCAGCCGGCGCTTGCGCAGGTGGTCGATGGCGAGGTTGGTGACGATGCGGTGCAGCCAGGTCGCGAAGCTGAACTGGAAATCGAAGCGCTCGAGGCTGCGAAACACGCGTAGGAAGGCCTCCTGGACAAGGTCTCGCGCGTCCTCGTCGGAAGGAACCATGTGCCGTGCGATTCGGAACGCTCGCTGCTGGTGGCGCCGCACCAGCGCTTCGAAGGCGTCGGCGTCGCCGCTTTGCGCGCGCCGCAGGATCTGCTGCTCGAGCGGATCGAGCGCGGCGGATTCCCCGGTGCTCTCGGAAACGGACGGCACGACCGACGGAGGCACGCGCGCAGCACTCGGCTGCGGCACGCCCTGGTCGTGGTCGGGTCGCTCGAAGCGGTCCATTTGAGCCCTGGTCGCCATGCTCGCGGCGGACGCGCACGCGTCCCGGCTGCAAAGATACGCGCTCGGCGCGCGATTGTTGGCGCGATCAGGCGCGCGGAAAGCGACCCGGAATCACGCCCATCTGGCGGAACTTCTTGCGCCGGTCGCGGACCAGCTGATCGCCGCCACGGCCCTCGAGCCCCGCCAGTTCGCGCAGGATCGTGCGCTTGACCTCGTCCATCGCCACGGTCGGCGCACGGTGCGCGCCGCCGAGCGGCTCGGGGATCACGCCGTCGATCACACCGAGCTTGGTCAGATCCCGCGAGGTCAGGCGCAGCGCTTCTGCCGCGTCCGGCGTGCGCTCGCCGTCCTTCCACAGGATCGCGGCGCAACCCTCGGGGCTGATCACCGAGTAGTACGAATACTCCATCATCAGGACGCGGTCGGCGATGCCGATGCCGAGTGCACCGCCCGAACCGCCTTCGCCGATCACGATGGCGAGGATCGGTGTGCGGATCGACATCATGGCCAAGATGTTCTCGGCGATCGCGGCCGCTTGAC
>CAYHRR010000224.1:0-6792 GCA_964358875.1 uncultured Planctomycetaceae bacterium
CGTCGTAGATCGCGATCACCGAGTCCCAGGCCGAAGGCACGTTGCTCGCGCCGGCATTGCTGGCCGGGCAGTTGGTCACCGTCAGACTGCCGGTCGCCGTTGCAACGTAGTTGAACCACACGTCCTTGGTGATGGTGCTGCACGCAGCCGGGCTGGCCGAATTGCTCGCGTTCACCGTGGAGAAGGCATTGACGCCGTCGACAGCGACGAGCGCGCCTCCGCATTCGTCGTTGGCCGGCGGAGGCGGAGCGAAAGACCAGTTCATGGTGAATGCGCCGCCCGTGCCCTTGTCGGACACGCGGATCACGACGGATTGGCTTGCGGCCAATGCGAGGCTCACGCTCGCGGCGTTGCCACCGCAACTCGCGCTGTTGTCGTCGCACGCGAGCACCGTGCCGCCGCAGACGTCGTACACCGTGATGACGGCGTCGAGTGCCGATCCACAGGTATTGAGGTTCAGCGTGTTGGCAGCGGCCGCCGTGTAGGAGTACCAAACGTCATTGCCGGTGAGGTCGCAGGCTGAAATACCGTCGTTGGTTGCTGAGGACGTGTTGCCACCTACGGGCGTTGTGACCAACGCAATGGCGCTTCCGCAGGCGTCGTTGGCCGGCGGGCAGCCGACCGGCAACACGGTGAACGACAGCCAGGCGACTTCGTACGGGGTTCCCAAGACCGTCACCGAGGCGGTGTTCGCACCGTCGCTGATGGTGAAGTCGAGGTCGGTCGCGCCGGTCGAACTCGTGCACGCGGCTCCGTTCGGGAAATCCAACACGACGCCGGACTTCCAGTCGTCGTCGGTGGGTGCGGCCAAGTTACTGGCGAATCCGAAGCGCGACACTGCGATGTAGTAGGTGCCTGCCGCGTAGGTGCGCGTCAGCTTCGACCGCAAGGTCGCACCGGCCGGCTCATCGTCGTTGCCGCAGTTTGCGATCGGCGTGAAGGTCGAGTCGTACACCCACATGTCGGTGTCGACCGTTGTGGAGTTGACCCAGTCCATCACGATCGTTCCGGCGCCGAGGCACGCCGTGATCGGCGTGGGTGTCACGGTCGTCGACGTCAGCGTCGCCACGTACGGCGAGGTCGTCGTCGTTCCACCGGTGACGCGGTAGTAGAGCTCCTCACCGAGGCCGAACCCGTACCACTGGTTCATGCGCGCCGGGGACGTTGCCGTCGAACTCGTCTGCACCGTCGAGTCCGTCGTGCCGATCACGCCTGCCGTCTGGTTCAGGCCACGGATCGTGCCGGTGTGACCGGCGGTGCCGGCTGTCGTCAACACGAGTTGGTGCTTGTAGATGCCGAGCGCCGCTGCGGCCGTGCTGACGCGGAACGTATCCGCGGTCGTCAACAAGGTCGACGCCGCCGTGATCGACGTGCCGGTCGTGGTGCCCGTGATCGTCTGTGTGCTGGCCATGCCGGCGACGAGATTGGCTTCCGCCTTCGTGCCGTTGGCTTCGGTCTCGGTGAACTGCGCCCACGCGCTCGACGTGCAACACGTCGCTGCGGCGAACAACAGTCCGCTCCTGAATGTGACTCTCATGTGCTGACTCCTGATTGGTTTCGAATGACTCCGCAACACGGTGCCTTGCTTGTCGAGGCGCGGATGACGAATTGGCTGGGAGACTCGGCGCGCTCCGGCGAAGGCGATTGAAAAGCTACCACGCCAATTTCAGCCATGCCGCGTCGGCCATTTTTTCTGGCGGTGAGCGCGCGACGCCACACACGCCGCCCGACAGTTGTGCTCCACGTAGACCGACCTCGCCACCACGGGTCCTTGCCCTGATGCACAGCCACACTGCCTCCCGGCGTTCCGTTCAGGGCGTTTCCCTGGGGCGACCGAAAGCACACGCCGGCATGCGTTCGACCGCTTGCTGGGCGCCCCGTTTCGGACCTGAGACGGCCGCACGGCGCAGCGCGTCGATGCGCTACCTGACGGTCCCGATCCTCGACTTGAACCATGCGATCTGGCGCTTGGCGTGCGCCAAGTCGGGCACCTCTTCCGGGCTCAGGTAGATGAGCTCGAACTGCGACTTCAAACTCGGCTTGTCGAGCTCGAGAAACCTCGCGACCAGCACCAACCCGGGGCGCGCAAGGCGCTCCTCGACATCGGCGTCCTGCAGTTCCATGTCGACCCACGCACGCTCGGCGCGCGCGGCGATTTCCGGCTCTCCGAACAGGCGCACACGCTCCTCCGCTACGAGCGCACCGATCTTTTCAGCCAACAAGGCGAGTCGCGCGTCGTCCGCTGTCCCGTACTCCGCTTGCCACTGCAAGGCCTCGCGCGCGGCTTCGTCGAGCGGCGGCTCGTTCTTTCCGTTCGAGGCCGCGTTCGCCGTCTTGGGCACATCGCCGGGGAGCTCCGTGCGCTCCCCCATCGCCGCCGGAGTCGAAGGTTCGGCGCCGCCGGCGGGGCTCGAAGGCGCGGACGTGCCGGCGCGATCCTCCGATTTCGGCGCCTGGGACCGACTGCTTTGCTGCGTCACGAACCAGACGCCGCCGGCAAGTACGAAGGCCGTCGCGAGAACGAGCGGAAGTCTCTTCATAGGAAACCAAGCAAGGGCAGTGTGCTGCGGAGTGCGAGCGTTGCTGCGCGCTCCAATCCTATTCCACGCGCAACGCCGAGGCGCGCCGCAAGTCGAGTTGTGCTCCCGCCGGCGGCGGACCTCACTAGAGCTTCGCCGAGGGACACGCCGAAGCGCGGCTGGCGTTCAGCGCCGCGAGCGCGGATCATGCGCCGCCTACCGCCTGCCCAAGGCCGCTTCTCATGCGCCGTATGCAATCGAACCATCGCCGCGTCTCCCTTTCGTTCGCCGCTCCGCTGATCACGTTCGTCGCGCTCGCCTGCCGCGCCCACGAGCGCGACGAGGCTGCAAGCGCGACCACGCCGCGCATCTCCTACCCGGCGGCGCCTCGTGAGCAGGTCGTCGACACGTACCACGGCGTGCAAGTCGCCGACCCCTACCGTTGGCTCGAGGACCCGGATGCGCCGCAGTCGCGCGCTTGGATCGACGCCGAAAACGCGTTGACGCGCAGTTACATCGAACCCGTCGCGGCGCGTGCGCGTATCGAAAAGCGCCTGACGGAGCTGTGGAACTTCGAGCGCTTCGGACTGCCGTCGAAGCACGGGTCGCGCTACTTCGTGACGCGCAACGACGGACTTCAGAATCAAGCGGTGCTCTACACGCTCACGGCGCTCGACGGCGAGCTGCGCGAGTTGCTCGATCCGAACAAGTTGTCGAGCGACGGAACCGTCGCACTCGCGGGCACGGTGTTTTCGGACGACGGCCGCTTCCTCGCCTACGGCACCGCAGAGGCGGGCTCGGATTGGAACCGCTGGAAGGTGCGCGACGTCGAGAGCGGTGCGGACCTCAGCGATGACCTGCGTTGGATCAAGTTCTCGAGCGTGTCGTGGACGCCGGACAACGCCGGCTTCTTCTACTCGCGCTACGACGCGCCGAAGGAAGGCGCGGAGCTCCAAGCGCTCAACGAATTCCAGAAGGTCTACTTCCACAAGCTCGGCGACGCGCAAGAGCGCGACGAACTCGTCTACAAGCGCGACGATCACAAGCAGTGGGGCTTCGGAGCGCGCGTCACGGAAGACGGACGTTGGCTCGTGCTCAGCGTCAGCGAGGGCACGGACCCGCGCAACCGCGTGTTCATCGACGACCTCGCGCAGCCGGGCTGGAACGTCGTCGAACTGATTCCCGAGTTCGATGCGAGCTTCGAGCTCGTCGAGAGCGACGGCAGCGTGCTGTGGTTCATGACCGATCTCGACGCGCCGCGCGGGCGCATGATCGCGGTCGACGTGAACGCTCCGCAGCGCACGCATTGGAAGTCGGTGATCGATCAGTGCGCCGAGAAACTCGAGGGCGTCGCGCTCGTCGGCGGTCGCTTCCTGTGCCGCTACTTGAAGGACGCGCATTCCGTCGTGCGCGTGCACGCGCTCGATGGAGCGCTCGTGCGCGAGATCGCCTTGCCGGGCATCGGCACCGCGAGCGGCTTCGACGGCCGCAAGTCCGCGCACGAGACGTTCTATTCGTTCACGAGCTACACCAACCCCGGCGCGACCTACCGCTACGACATCGCCGGCGGCGCGACCACGCTCTTCCGCGCGCCGAAGCTCGCCTTCGACCCCGCGAAATTCACGACCGAACAAGTCTTCGTCACCTCGAAGGACGGCACGCAGGTGCCGATGTTCATCACCTACAAGAAGGGTGTGCAGCGCGACGGCAACAACCCGACGCTCTTGTACGCGTACGGCGGCTTCAACATCTCGTTGACGCCGACCTTCAGCGTCGCGCGCTTGACCTGGATGGACATGGGTGGCGTGTTCGCGGTCGCGAACCTGCGTGGAGGCGGCGAATACGGCGAGGAATGGCACCAAGCCGGAACGAAGCTGCGCAAGCAGAACGTGTTCGACGACTTCATCGCGGCAGCCGAGTACTTGGTGCGCGAGCGTTGGACGACGAGCGACTCGCTCGCGATCAACGGCGGTTCGAACGGCGGCCTCTTGATCGGCGCCGTGCTCAATCAACGGCCCGAGTTGTTCGGTGCTGCGATCCCCGCCGTCGGCGTGATGGACATGCTGCGCTTCGAGAGCTTCACCATCGGTTGGGCCTGGGCCAGCGACTACGGTTCGGTCAAGAACGCCAAGGAATTCGCGGCCCTGCGCGCGTACTCGCCGTACCACAACGTCGTGAAGGGCGCGCACTATCCGGCGACCTTGGTGACGACAGCCGATCACGACGATCGCGTCGTCCCCGCGCACAGTTTCAAGTACGCGGCCGCGCTGCAGAACGCTCAAGGCGGCGCTGCTCCGATCCTGATCCGCATCGACACGCGCGCCGGACACGGCGCCGGCAAGCCGACCGCCAAGCAAATCGCGCAAGCCGCCGACGAGCTGGCCTTTCTCGTGCGCGCGTTGCACATGGAGTGACCAGCGCACGACGACGGCCTCGTGCCGAGTTGCGCAGCATCGGCGCGCGCTGCACGTCGACGCGCGCCTTCGATCGGGATCCGAGCTACGGCTACACTCCGCCGCATGGGCGCGCGCCGGCAAGTCGACAACGCAGCGCCTCCGGCGAGACACACGCGCATGCCGTGGGCTTGGTGCGCGCTGATCGTCGCGCTGGTCTTCGCAGCCTTCGCGCCCGCGCTGCAAGCCGGCTTCCTGAGCTGGGACGACAACCGGAACATCACCGAGAACTACGCCTTTCGCGGTCTCGACGGCGAGCACGTGCGTTGGATGTTCACTACCAATCACATGGGGCCCTACCAGCCGCTCGCTTGGTTGTCGCTCGGTGTCGACCACGCGCTGTACGGGCTGGCGGGGCCCGACGAATTTCCCGAAGCGCCGCACTATCACCTGACGAACATCGCGCTCCACGCGCTGACCGCGCTCGCGTTCTTCTTCCTAGCGCGCCGAGTGCTCGCGCTCGCGTCGCGCATGCCGGCTTGCGAATTCAGCTTGCCTGGAGCGGTGGCCGCGTTGGCCTTCGCGCTGCATCCGCTGCGCGCGGAGTCCGTAGCGTGGGTCACGGAGCGACGCGACGTGTTGTGCGGACTGTTCTACGTGCTCGCCACCTACGTGTGGCTTGGACATGCCGCATCGCGGCGAGCCACGTCGAGCAGCTTAGGCCTAGGCGTGCTCGGAACCGTCGCCGCGCTCGCCGCTCTCGCGCTCGCATGGACCTCGATCGACCTCTCGAATGCTCGAGCTCTCGCGCTGCACGGGCCGCGAGTGCCGGGCCTGATCGGCGCGGCGGCCTTGCTCGCGCTTTCCGCGTTCTTCGTGGCGCGTAGCAGCGCCGGCGAGTTCCGCAGCCTGGTGTTCGCACTACTGTTGTTCAGCGCGGCCCTGCTGTCGAAAGGACTCGCCCTGGTGTTGCCCGCGGTGCTGCTCGTCGCGGAGGTTTGGCCGTTGCGCCGCGTGCGCGACGTGCGCTCGGCGTGTGCGTCGGTGGTCGGACTCGCGCCGCTGCTCGCGCTGTCGCTGCTCTGCGCGCGCCTGGCCTTCTGGGGACAGGCACAAGTTCCCGGCGTGATGTCGTCGTGGAGCGAGCACACGCTCGGCGAGCGCACGCTGCAAGCGCTCTACGGACTCGGGTTCTACGTGCGCGCCTCGCTGCTGCCGGTCGGGCTTTCGCCGATCTACGAGCTGCCGTCCGACATTGCGTTCGGGCAAATGCGCTTCTTCGTGTCGACGCTCGCCGTCGGTGCTGCGGTCGTCGCGTTGTGCGTTTGGCATCGACGCTTTCCCGCGCTCGCGGCGGCTGCGGTCGCCTACGCGCTTGCGATCACGCCCGTGCTCGGATTCACGCAGGCCGGCGGGCAACTCGTCGCCGACCGCTACAGCTACTTAGCGTGCATGCCCTTCGCGCTCCTCGCCGGTGCAGCGCTGACGGTTTGGCCGCGCCCGGCGCTGCGCTTCGCGGCGTGCGTGTTGCTCGCGGTATCGGGCGCTGCGACGTTCGCGCAATCGCGCGTGTGGAGGAGCTCGTCGACGCTTTGGGAGCGCGTCGCTTCGGTCGAGCCCGGCTCCGCACTCGCGCAGGCGAATCTCGGGCACGCGCGCATCTCGGAAGCGCGACATGAGCGCGATCCCGCCCGCCGCGAAGCAAAGCTCGCTCTGGCGGAACGCATCTTCCACACCGCGCTCGCGACGGGCGAACACCCGTTGCTCCTCGGGGGCCTCGCGGCCGTACACCAACAGCGTTGGGAGGACGATCCGCGTGCGCACGTCGAGGACGCTGAGGCGGCGCTCGAGTACGCGCAGCGCGCGCTCGACCTTGCGGT
>CAYHRR010000225.1:0-6769 GCA_964358875.1 uncultured Planctomycetaceae bacterium
GTCGGACCGCCCGAACCGTTGTTCGTTCCCGGCGGCGCAACGCCCGGATCGTCGACGTGCCAATGCGCGTCCCAGGTCGACTGTTCCGGTCGCTGATCCGCGCGCCAAGTGCGTGAGCCGTCGGCCGCGAAGAAACCGTGATTGCCGCCGGGCAAGCACCACAACGTGCGGCACGTGACGACTTCGTCGTCGTTGTCGGCCGTGAACATGTTCCCGAACGCGTCGCAGGCGACCTCGTATTGGTTGCGGAAGTTGTGCGCAAGCACGGCGAGCGCGCGGCCGTCTTGGTCGACGCTCAACATCAAACCGCCGGTCCAAATGCGTCCGTCGTCGCTGATCAAGCGCGGCTTGTTGTCGGCGAACTGCGCGCCGCCGTCGGCGTAGATCGAACCGGAGCGCAACGTCCAGCCGTCCTTGTCGGTGACCACGTGCGGACCCGCGTTGCCGACGGTGAACAGCCAACGTCCGTCGGGCGCGCCGATGAACGAATGCAGGCCGTGATCGTGATCGTGACCGCCGAAACCGCTGAGCAGCGCCTGCTTCGAATCAGGGACGTCGTCGCCGTTCGTGTCGGTGAACAACCACGCCGTCGGCGAGCAAGACACGACGATCTTGTCGCCGAAGACCGCGATGCCGAGCGGCGCGACGAGGTCCTTGTCCTGCACGAACACCTTCGACGAATCGCACACTCCGTCGTTGTCGGTGTCTTCGAGGATCACGATGCGATCGCCCTCGGGAAACGCGAGTCCGGGATTGCGGCCGTTCCATTTGCGGTAGTTGACGGCCTCGGCGACCCACACGCGACCGCGCGCGTCGACGTCGATCGCGGTCGGGTTGTAGAGCTGCGGCGACTGGGCCCACAGACCGACGCGCGCGCCGGCACCGACCTCGAATCGTTCGGTCAAGTCCTGCGGCGACGGCAGCAGCACGGCGAGAAGCAGCGTCAACATCGACGCATCGTAGCTCGGTCAAACGCGCCAAAAGCCGGTCATTTGCACGCTCGGACGCTCCTCGCCGTCGAGGAACAAAAGGATCTCGTCCATGCGTTTTTCCGCGTCGCCTTCGCCCATCGCGATCACGTCGCGTTCGAAGTTGGGCTCGAACATCACCATCGACAACGACTCGGGCGCACGCGTTTCCGTCGTGCCCGTGCCGCGCATCAGAAAGCGGAAGGGTTGCGGCAAGCGCGGTTCGTACTTGGCCGCGAGTTCGGAGATGTTGCGCGACGGACGCAGCAGCATCAGGCGCGCGACCTGCAATCCGCCGCGTCGCTCGAGCGGCAAGTGCTCGATCAGTCGATTGATGCGCTCGAGGTTGAGTGCGTCTTGATCGAGCATGTCGAGGAACACGGCGTTGAGCATCATCCCGACGATCTGCGCGGGCGGCGGATACCTGTGGGCCGGCGCCGGAGTTTCGTCGACGTGGGTGCGTTCGAAGCGCGTCGAGATGGCGAGGATGCGGCGCGCGCCCAGATGCAGCGCCGGTGACAAGGGCGCCGTGAGCCCCATGCCGCCGTCGCCGTGCCACGACTCGCCCAAACGCACCGCAGGGAAGAACAAAGGCAGAGCGGCGCTCGCCATGACGTGCTCGATGGTCAGCGCGGTTTCGACGCTGCGCCGGTGCGGGCGCCGCCACGCGGTCGCTCCATTCGATTGCACGTGCGTGACGTTCTGCCCCGTCGCGTAGTCGATCGTCGTGATGCCGACCGCGTTCAAGCCTCCGTGGCGCAAGTTCTCGGCGATGCCGAGCAACGCGCCTTCGTCGTGAACGAGGGACGCGCGCAGGAACTCGCGCAATGGAGCTGTGTCGACCATGCCGCGCGGACGGCGCGCGACGGCGCGACCGCCGCTGACCAAGCGCATGCCCCAACGCGTCGCGTTGCGCAACAACGTCAACGAGTCGCTGCGAAAGACCTTTTCGGTCGACAACCCGAGCCACAACTCGGCGAGGCGCTCCATCTTCTCGTCGAAGGCGCCGTTGTGGCCGGCGAGGAAGGCCGTGTTGATCGCACCGGCCGAAACACCGACGAGGATCGGGATCTCCAACTTCGGGCGCCGTCGCGCGATCGCGCGCAGGACGCCGACTTGGTACGCGGCGCGCGCGCCGCCGCCGCCCATCACCAACGCGAGAGGACTGCCTTCATTGCTCATGATCGACGTGCGCTGAGCATACGCCGCGACGTGCGGGCGCGAACGCAGTGCGGCGAGCAGCAGGCTTCGCTCGGAAGGGTTGCGCGCGTCCTTCGCGGGGAGGCGCGGCGGCGTATCCTGCGCGCGATGTACGACCCGCAACAGGATCCGGCGTTGTTCGCATTGACTGCACTCATCGCTCCCGCGGCGCTCGCCGGCACGGTGCTGCTCGCCGCGCGAAAGCTGCGCGCCAAGGCGGAGATCGGACTGTTCGGTGCGTTGGCGTTCGCGCTTGCGTATCCGCTCGGACATCGCGCGAGCCTCGCGGAGTGGCCCGCGTGGAATCCGGCGTCGGCGAACGAAGCACTGCTGTGGACCGGCGTGATTGCGGCCGCAGGCGCAGCGCTTGCAGCGCGACTGCCGCGCGCCGCAGCCTTCGGCGCGCTCGCCGTTGCCGCCGCATTCGCGACGTGGTTGACGCTGCGCCGCCTGTTCGAGCACGAATCGACGGCACAGGTGGCTTCGATCGTCTTGGTCGCGTCGTGCCTTGCCGCGCAAGTGGCGCTTTCGTTCGACGCACTCGCGGACCGCGCGCGCGGCGTGACGGCGCCGCTGCTCTTGTGGCTGACGACGAGCACGGCCGCGCTGCTGATCGCGCTCAGTGGGTCGATCATCTGTGCGCAGTTCGCGGGCAGTCTCGCCGCGATCCTGGGCGCGGCGATCACTGTAGCGTTCTTGCGACGTGACACGTCCTTCGCGCGCGGCTTGTGCGCAGCCGTCGTGCTCCAGCTCGTTTCGTTGTGCGTGTCCGCCGTGTACCTGGGCGAGTTCTCGCGCTACGCAGCACTGCTCGTCATCGCCGCGCCGAGCGCCGCGCTGTGCGTGCCGAACTCCATGGCACCGCGCAAAAAGTTCCTACTGCGCTGCGGTGCAGTGCTCGTGCCGCTCGCGTCGGCCGTCGCGATCACTCTGGCGAATCAGCCGGAGCCCAGCGGCTACTGATTGTCGGGACCGACAAGAGGCGTCGGCGTCGGAATCACGCGCACGTCTCAAGATTGCAATTTCCATGAGTCGATCGTCGGCGCCGGTCTGCTCGGTTCCGGTGCGCGTGCCTCGGGACCGCTTTCCCTTCCCACGCATCGAAGGAACCCATGGTCTCATTCAAACAGCTTGTCGTATTCAGCTCACCCTTAGTCGCGTTGACAGCCTGCGGTGGCGGCGGCTCCGGCGGCAGCGCCGCGATCGTCGGCCTCGAACCGCCCGCGGCGATGGAAGTCATCACCGTCGACACTCAAGGCGGAGCTCCGGCGACCGTCGCAGCGCGCGCGATCGTCGATTTCGCGCCCGACTGTGACTACAACACCGACGCGAGCCGCGAACACGTCTGGGATCCGGCGATCAAGCCGATCGCGACGATCAACGAAATCCTCTGCTACATGAGCCAGACCGGCGCGGCAGAGATGGTCAACACCGGTCCCTACAACGCGCAGCTCGATGAAGCGCGTTGCCAGACGGGCGGCGATCCGTCCTCGTCGTCGGAAGGTCAGTCCTCAGGCGGCAACGGCGTACAACCGAGCATCTGGGTGGTCGACTCGACACGCGCCGACAACGACTCGCCGCAACTCGTCGACATCTGGGTGCCGAACGACAACCAGGGCGGTGCGGGCCACATCTACGTGCAGTGCACGATCAACGCGGGTCCGACGACCGCGAATCCTTACGGCGACTTCTTCATGAACTTCGCCGGCATCCCGGACGTCGGCGGCGACATCGACAATCCGAACGAGTGGGGCACGCTGAGCACCACCGACGCCTCCGGTGCACAGACCGGATTCAGCTTCTACCAATCCCACGGCGACGTGAACCAAGTGCCCGCGCAAGGCGAAGGCGCCGAGACGACGGCCGTGACGGTTCAATTCAACGCCGATCAGACGGCGGGCCAAGCGCGCCTGTCGCGCCTGTACCGCTACAACGATCCGATGGGCGGCGACACGGGCATCCAGAGCGAGGAGTTCTTGCTCGACGTCGCCGGCGACGAGGTGTTGCGTCAACTCGGCAACGATGTGCCTCAGTGCTATTCGCGCACGCAGTTCAACTACAACACCTATCGCTACAACCTCTATGAACTCGACGGCGCCAACGCCGGTCAACGCGTCGAGCTCAACTCGGGCTTCCCGATTCGCAAGAACGGTTACTACGGTTGGCTCGGTTACTGGGGCGTGTGGATGCCGCCCGCCGCCGACCTGCAGAACGGCGACATCGTCGAGCGCGTCGAATACGGCAGCGCGACCGTGTCGAACTACACGATCGTCCAAGCGCCCGGCAAGCTGATCAAGTTCACGCGCAATCAACTGTTGCTCGTCGACGGTGAAGGCCAGACCTTCGATTGGTGGAGCTTCAACGGCGGACAGCCCGAGCGCTTTCAAGTCGAACTCACCGGCAGCGTTTTCATGAAGGTCGCGGAATGGGACGACCAAGGGCAAGTCTGGGAGCCGCTGCTCGTGCCCGAGCAAATCGACACGGCGAGCCTGGGCTTCTTGAACATGTATTCGCAGTCGCTCGGCGGGCCCGTCGGATATGTCGACGGCGACACGTCGCTCACGTACTTCGCGCAGGAATTCATCAACGGCTCGAGCACGCTGTTCGACCTCGCCGTCGCCGGCGACGTCGCGCTGTACGGCTACACGCAGTGCCTCGATTCCGCGATCACGGGCGCCGAAGCCGAAATGGGCGACGTGTTCTTGGCCGACTCGTACGACGTCAACACGCCGTACCTGTTCCAGTTCAGTCAAGCGAGCTTGACGCTCTACCAAGACGTCAACGGCGACGGTTCGTTGTTGACGCAAGTCGGCTTGGCCGACGGTGAAGCGCCGGCGTTCGGACCCTTCACGTGGGGCCTGCGCTCCGGCCCGCTCGTCACCGACCCCAGCGGTCTCGTCAACACTTGGGACCTGTGGAATCAGTCTGTTTTCTATCAGTACGAGACCGGACCGAACGCCTGGAACCAATACACGACGGCGATGGACGATCAAGGCGCCTTCGTCGTGTTCGATTCACCGTTGCAGTTCTCGTATCGCCACGCGACGGCGAACGACGCCAACGGCGACTCGACGTATGACGATCAGACGTTCCAACTCAACTACGGCGGCGTCGGCAACCTCTGGGGTCTGCCGAGCGTCGGCAGCGACTTCGACGGCGACGGCGACGACGATCGCTTCTTCCCGGCCTGTTCGCTGGTCGACGGCACGGAGTTGACTGCGAACGGCGTGACCTACGTCGTGCGCGCCATCGAGTCGGAACTCACGCTGCTCGAAGTGCTCGGCGGCTGCGGGACGCTCGACACCGCCAACGCTGCAGGCCTGACGCTGCCGACGGCGGCCGACTACACGACGCCGAACATCGGGCCCAAGCCGGTGGTCAACGCGCCGCCCGCCGTCATCGAAGGCGTCGTGCAGTAGCACGAGCAACGCCTGACGAATCGCGGCCCTCGTCGGACTCGATCCGGCGGGGGCCGCACGCGTTCAGGGCACGAGCGGAATGCGCGCGCTGAACATCAACTGAGCGTCGTCGCGCAACGCCGTGCGCACCAAAGTCGCCAGCGTGCGCTGCGGCTTGCCGCGAAAAACCACTTTGTCGCCGAGCAGAACGACGACCTCTTTGTCGAGATCGAGCAACTCGTCATCGAGCAACACGGCGAGTCCGCGCGGATCCTGATCACACTTCACGCGCACCTCGTTTTTCGCGGGATCGAGATCGGCCTCGACGATCGCGCGCCGCGTCGGCACGTCCCAGGACAACCAATAGAACTGACGCTTCCAAACCAGCGAGTTCTGCCAAACGACTTTCGCAGGTCGCGCAGTGCGCCGCGCATCGGCAATTTTGGCGACCAGCGCTTCCATCCCGCCCGGAGGCAGGTCGTGCGCGCGGCCCGGAACTTCCCAGTATTCGTAGTCGAAGCCGCCCCAACGCTCGCGCGCCTCAGCGAGCTTCTTGACCGCGATGCGATTCGCGTCCGGCGGCACGTTGGGGTCGTTGTCACTCTGGTAGATGCGCAAACGCACGTTGCGCAGATTGGGGACGACGCCCCAATCGATGTCGCGCGCAACGCCTTCGCGATCGAAGATCGGCGTCGGCGCGCCGGCCGACGGAGCGAGCCCGGCGACCAGATCGGCGTGGTGCGCGCCGAGCACCCACGAGCCGTAGCCGCCCATCGAGTGCCCGCTGAAATACACGCGGTCGCGATCGATCTTCCAAGTGCGCAGCGCGCGCTCGACGAGTTCGACGACGAATTCTTCGCTGCCCGAGTCCGTCCAACCGCGCTCGGTCTTTTCGAGCACCTCGGGGCACACGACGAGCCAGTCGTGGTTCGCGCCGACGGAGGCGAGCGTGTCGAAGGCGCTGCCTGCATCGCCGGAGCCGACACCGCCGCCGTGCATGCCGACCAGTAGGCCCTTGGGCTTGGTCGTGTTGCCTCCGACGATGAACAGTCCGCGCCCGTCGGCACTCTTGTCGGCCGCCGGCCACAGCCATTGTCGACCCGCCTCGCGCTCGATCACGGCACCGTGCTTCGCCGTGCTTTTCAGCAGTTTCTCGCGCCACGTCTTCTCGACCTCTTCCACTTCCACCGGCCCTTGCGGCTG
>CAYHRR010000226.1:0-6736 GCA_964358875.1 uncultured Planctomycetaceae bacterium
ACCTCGATTTGTACGTCGCTAATTTTTCGGGCCAGGATCGGCTCTACCGCAACAACTTCACGGGCAGCGGCGGATTCACGCACACGAACGTGACCGCGACGTTGATGCCGGTCGCCGACCTCTCGGCGCTCGACGCCGATTGCGCGGATCTCGACGAAGACGGCGACCCGGACGTGATGGTCGCCAACGATGTCGGCGCTGCCGAGTACTACCTGATCAACGTCCTTAACGTGCCCGACACGCGCGCGCCGCGAGCCGTCAATCTCGAACAAGCTCCCAACCGCACGGCCGGCGCGGCGGCGACGATCGTGCGCGTGCAGGTCTACGACAACGAGTCGTACTACGTGACTTGGTATGAGACCGTGGCGCTCGAATACCGCGTCGTTCCTGGCGCGTTCGTGTCGGCGCCGATGGTGGCGAGCATGGGGCAGATCTTCCGCGGCTCGATCCCCGGCAACCTCGCCGGTACCATCGAGTACCGCGTGCGCGCGACCGATCGCCATGGAAACGTGGGCACGTCGGTGACGATGAGCTTCATCGGCTCGCACCCCGGCGTCTTGGTGTATTGCACGTCGAGCACGTCGACGAACGGATGCGTCGCGTCGATCACGGCGACGGGCACGCCGAGCGCGAGTGCGGCGAGCGGCTTCTCGCTGGTGGCGAACAACGTCGAAGGCCAGCAGAACGGGATCATGTTCTATGGCGTCAACGGTCGCGTCGCGGCGGCGTGGGCCATCGGCAACACGAGCGTTCTGTGCGTGAAGTCGCCGATCAACCGCATGCAGACGATCTCGTCGGGCGGAACGCTCGGCGCGTGCAACGGTGTGATGACCTCGGACTGGGCCGCCTACATGGCGACGCACCCGACGGCGCTCGGCCAACCGCGCGCGGCGGGACAGACCTACGACGCGCAGGCCTGGTTCCGCGATCCGACGGCGCCGGGGACGACGAATCTGTCGAACGGCGTGGAGTTCGTGCTCGTTCCCTGAGCGGAGCGATTGCACCGGTTTCAGCGCGGTCGCGGGCCGACAGCGGCGCGCGCGCTCGTTGCGGAAGTCGGGCGCGGGCTTGCAGGAGTTTGCGCGCAGCGCGTCGGCGCCGAACCGGACAAAGCGGGGTACGATGCCGACGGCGACGCACTTGCGTCGCTCGACGCTGGAGAACTCATCGATGAACGGGAACTCGATCTTCGGAACGGCCGCGCTCGTGGCCGCGGCTTTGTTGGCCCCCCCCCCCTAAGCGCTAGAGCCCAAGGGATCGTCGTGAACTACCAGTTCAACGGTTACCCGCTTGATTTCGCGATCAGCAAGGACGAGCGCTTTGCCGTCGTCACGGTCGTCGGGACAACAGGCACGACCGGCGACACCTACGTCATCGATCTGGCTCAGGTCGGCTTTCCGATCACGTCGTTTGCGCACCCGGGCGTGACGCTCAATTCGGACTTCGTCGAAATCACGGACGATCGCATCGTCTCGACCGCTATGACCTTCACGAGTCCCAATGGCGCGACCGAGATCTACCAGTATCAGCCGGCGCCGGGCACGACGATTCAGTTGTCGACGGCGCCGGCGAACACCACCTTCGGCGATGCGACCGACTTGTCGACGGCGATCGCCTATGGGTCGTTGGCGCCGATTGCGATCGTCGTTCACGATGGGGGCCTTTCGAATTCGGTGTGGGACCTGACGACCGGCACGGCGTGGGCAACCTGTCCGACGGTGCAGGCTCCGTACTTTCAACGCAACCTCGGAGCGCAGTTCAGCACCGGCAACGGGCAGCAGATGGCGGACAGCATCGAGGTGACTTCCAATCGCGCGATCGTGATCAAGAACGATACGAATCCGACCGCGTCCATTGGGTCGGCCACAACGACCGGAGTGCGTGGCGCGGTGGGGATCATGCACCTCGGCGCTCAGCCGTCCGGTTGGCCTATCACCGACACCTTCTCGCTGTATGGCGCACCGGTAGATCCGAATTCGGTCGAGTTGGTTCACGATCTCGCCGTCACACCGCGCGGAACCAAGTCTGTGGTCAGCGGCACGCACCTAATTGCCGTGTACCGCAATCAGAACGGGACGCGCCAGGAGTTGTTGCAAGGGAACTGGCTGCCGACGCCGGCGTTTCACAGTCCGCCGTTGTGTCGTATGACCGCAGACTCGGTAGAGGCGACGGACACCCGCGCGGTCGTGATCGGAAACTACACGGCTCACGATTCGCGACCTCCGATCAGCATTGCGCAGGGGTTGCCGTTTGCAGCTAACGACCCGGACGTTTTCCGCGTTGCGGTCGTAGACATTGCTTCGCCGGCGCTCTATCCGAATCCGGCGGTGCCGGGCTCAATGCAGTTGTGGAATGCGGTGATCACACCCGCCGACGTCGGGGCGACGGCAGCGACGCCGCGACGTGCCTGTGACTTGGCGATCACGCCCAACGGGTCTCGCGCGATCGTTGCGACGCGCGGCGGAACGATGGTGCTCGATTTGACGGTGCCGGTGACGCAGACACCGTTGAGTCCCGTGCCGGTTTGGTACTCGGCGGCGCCGGATCCGCTCGAATTCGATCCCAGTGTCGTACCCACCTACTTCATGGTGTCCGACTCCGTCGCGTGCACGGATGCGGTGGCGGTGGTGATTGGGCAGAGCCGGTCATCGATCGTGAATTCGCGTGCCGGCGAAATCTGGATCCTCGACCTCGCCGTTGGCACGACGACGACTCTGTCGCTCGGAACGAAGTGCATTCCTAGCGATGTCGTCATCACGCCGGACGGAACTAGGGCAATCGTTAGGTCGTACAATTGGGGAGCGACCGCCACCGTCGATCTAGGCAGGATCACAGTTGTCGATTTGGCTACGAAGTCGATCCAGCTCGATGCTACGCACACCGGCACGGCACCGTTCACGTCACTCGGTGTCGCGTTTGGGCGCGATCACCTCGAAACCTCGAATCACTTCGCCGTCAGTGGCGGCGACAACTTGGGGAATATTGGCTGGATTCAGATCATCAAGCTCTAGGCATCGATTCGGCCGCATTCAATGCAGAACGAAATCTACCGATACACGTGCACTCCGCGTGGCGCACTTCACGCGCGCCGGCGAGCGCGAGTCACCGCAGCGATTTTCATGCTCGTTACTACGGCACCCAGTGCGTGGTCACAGTTGACTATGCGCGTTGCCGGTACATCCGACGGCACGCCGACTCTCGTTGGCGCCGTACCGGGTCGGCGCGCTATTTCACCTGACGGCAGATGGCTCGCATTTGAGGGTTGCGCCGGCGCATCGGGTACGGCGGCGTTCTCTTGCGTGTCCGTTCGGGACCTTGAGCGAGGAACGTTGACCTTAGCGAGTCGCTCTCTGTCGGGCGGCCTGGCATCAGCATGGGGTCCGTCGATTTCCGATGACGGCCGATATATAGCGTTTCAAAGCGATGAGAGCAACCTAGTTCTCGGCGATACGAACGTGACCTCCGACATGTTCGTCTACGACCGAGACTTGGATTTCGTTACGAGGGTTAGCGTCAACAGTGCAGGCCTTCAATCGGGCGGTGGTGGATTTCGCGGCGTGATCTCCGGCGACGGGAGCGCAGTAGCGTTCTGGAGCTACGCGAGCGATCTCGTGGCGAACGACAACAATTTCGACCGAGACGTATTCGTCCACGACCGTACGACCGGACAGACGACACGCGCGACCGTGAACTCGAATGGGCAGGAGTCGTACGCAGGCTGTGCATGGTTCACGTGCCGCGAGACATTTGGCCTCGACATTTCAAGCGACGGCCGATTTGTGGCGTTTGCGTCGGACCAGGGCACCCTTGTTGCTGGCGATAGCAATGGAGCTGAGGACATCTTCGTCCGTGACCGAATAGCCGGCACCACGGTCATGGCAAGCGTGGTCACCGGTGGCGCGATCGGAATCGGCTGGTGCCGATACCCGTCGATTTCGAGCGATGGTCGATTCGTGGCGTTCGACACGTTTGCGAGTTTGCATCCGTCGGACGTCAATACGACGCTCGATATCTACATTCGTGATCTGTGGACGGGGGTGACCGAGTTGGCCAGCGCTACGAGCGCCGGCACAACGGGAGCGTTTGACACGTACAACGCATCGTTGTCAGCAAATGGTCGCTACGTCGCATTCGTGAGCTGGGAACCGGGGTTCGTTCCGAACGACACGAACGGCATCGCTGATGTGTTCATGCTGGTCCGATCCACCGGGCTGATACGTCGAGTGACCCTTGGTATCGGCGGACAGCAAATGGGGATCTCACCCTATGGCACATACGGCGTTTCCGTGACCGACGATGGCCGAGTGTTGTTCGCCGACGCCGGACACGGCTGGGTTGTGGGAGATGGGCAGTATCCATCGCCTGTGACGTCGGACGCCTTCCTGCACGATCCGAGCGCTCCGTCGAACGCCGTGCTCGGCTACTGCACCGCCAAGACGAACTCACTCAACTGCGTTCCCGAAGTCACCGTGTGCGGCATGCCGTCCTTAACGAAGGGCCTCCTGTTCTCCGTGATCGCTCAACGCGTGCGCAGCCAAGAGTCGGGCGCGTTCTTCTGGGGCACCGCGAGCACAGCAACGCCCTTCCGCGGCGGCACGCTGTGCGTCGCGCAGCCGCTGCATCGCGCGTCGATCGCGAACTCCGGCGGCTCGAGCGCGCCGATCGACTGCACGGGCTACTACGCGCTGCGCTTCCCGCCGCACTACCTGCTCGCCAACAACCTCACGCCCGGCACGACCGTCTACACGCAGTGTTGGAGCCGCGACTCGGGTTTCAACGCGCCCAACAACGTCGGGTTGACCGACGCCGTCGTGTTCATCGTGCTGCCCTGATTCGTCGAGCGCGCGATCGGCAGGCCAAGGACGCGCCGTCGCGCGCACGCAGCGACGCGCTGGTCGTCGAACAGGGACGCGCACACGCAGACGGTCCGCTGTACGGAGCGAGTGCGTAGCCCAACTACGAACCCGCGCGCTCAAGGCCGCGGCGCATTGCGCACTCCGACTAGTGTTCGGCTCCGCACAAGGGCTCCACCATCGCACCGTCGCTGTACGCCCGCGCGTACGGAGGCCGCGGGAACGGAACAGCCACGAGGCGCGCGTCGGAGTCTGTGACGACTCGTGCGCACGTCGGCCTGCACCCCGACCGCGCCACGAACCACGCGGACAGGGAGTAGGCATGCGCGTCGGCGCTTGGATGGTGCGGTCGATCGGCGAGCCGATGGCTTGGGAGTTTCGCGAGGAGCTCCCCGGCAGCGGCGAAGTGCTGGTCGAAGTCGCCGGATGCGGCGTGTGCCACACCGACCTCGGCTTCTACTACGACGGCGTGCCGACGAAGCACGCGCTGCCGCTCGCGCTTGGCCACGAAATCAGCGGTCGCGTCGTCGCAGCGGGTGCGGGCGCCGAGTCTTGGATCGGCCGCGACGTCCTCGTCCCGGCCGTGATTCCCTGCGGCACGTGCGAGGCCTGCAAGGCCGGTCGCGGCTCGGTGTGTCCGACGCAGATCTTCCCGGGCAACGACGTCCACGGCGGCTTCGCGACGCATGTGCGCGTTCCGGCGCGCGGATTGTGCGCGGTGCCGGATCTGCGCGATCGCCAGGTCAACCCGCAGGGCCTCGCGCTCGCCGATCTGTCGGTCATCGCCGACGCGGTGTCGACGCCCTACCAAGCCGTCGTGCGCAGCGGCTTGAAGCAGGGCGACGTCGCGGTCTTCGTCGGCGTCGGCGGCGTCGGCGGCTTCGGAGTTCAGATCGCCGCCGCGCTCGGCGCGCATGTCGTCGCGATCGACATCGACGACGGCAAGCTCGCAGCGCTGCGCGAGCACGGCGCGCAACTCGCGCGGCGCTCCGACCAACTCGACTTCAAGACGCTCAAGAAGGAAGTGGGCGCCTTCGCCGCGAAACACGGCTGCCCGACCTGGCGCACCAAGATCTTCGAGACCTCGGGCAGCGTGCCCGGGCAGGAAACGGCCTTCGGTCTGCTCGGTCACGGCGGGCTGCTGTCGGTCGTCGGCTACACGCCGCAGAAGCTGACGTTGCGGCTCTCGAACTTGATGGCGCTCGACGCCGTCGCGCAGGGCAACTGGGGCTGCGCGCCGGAGCTGTACGGACCGGCGCTCGCGCTGGTGCTGTCGGGGAAGGTCGCTGTGCGGCCTTTCGTCGAACACCGCCCGCTGTCCTCGATCAACACGACCTTTGAAGACCTGCACGCCCGGCGCATCGCGCGGCGCGTGATCCTGATTCCGGAGCAATGAGCGCCATGAAATTCGTCGGTCACGATCTCGATGCACGCTCCGTCGATGGCGGCAAGGTCCGCTATGAGACCGTTGCGTTGCGCGAACCGGGCGGCGCCGAAGTCGCCGGCCTGCACACCGTGCGCATCACGCTCGACAACCCCGCGCAGCTGAATTCCTACACGACCGAAATGGTGAAGGACGTGATCCTCGCCATGCGCCGCGCGTCCGACGATCGCGCCTGCGTCGCGGTGGTCTTCACGGGCGGCGGCACGCGCGCCTTCTGCACCGGCGGCAACACCGCGCAATACGCCGAGTACTACGCGGGCCGGCCCGAGGAGTACCGCCAGTACATGCGGCTCTTCAACGACATGGTCACGGCGATCCTCCACTGCGACAAGCCGGTGATCTGCCGCGTGAACGGCATGCGCATCGCCGGCGGCCAGGAGATCGGGATGGCCTGCGACTTCACGGTCGCACAGGACCTCGCCCTCTTCGGCCAGGCGGG
>CAYHRR010000227.1:0-6729 GCA_964358875.1 uncultured Planctomycetaceae bacterium
ACGGCGACGTGTACACGGGCACCGGCGCGGTGCTGCGCGACGCGACCGTGCTCTCCAAGAACGGCGTGATCACCGCCGTCGGTCACGAGATCGACGTTCCGAGCGAAGCCAAGACGCTCGATGCCACCGGCTTGCGCGTGTATCCGGGCCTGGTCGCGATCAATTCGTCGGGTCTGGTCAGCGGCGCGGGCTCCGACTTCGCCGACACCGTCGACCCGTTCAACTCGCGCATGGTGCTCGCGCTCGCCGCGGGCATCACCACCGTCGGCCAAGGCGGCACCGCCTTGAAGCTCAAGCGGCGCGAGATCAAGGGCGTCGTGTTGCGCGAGCGCTACCTCGCGACGATGTCCTACTCGAATTCCAATCCCAGCGGCAAACGTGAGCTGGTCGAGCGCTTCGAGAAGGCGCTCAAGTGCCTGCGCGAATATCGCGACTGGGAGGAGAAGAAGAAGGACAACAAGGAGCTCAAGGAGCCCTCGGCGAGCGGCGTCGATTCGACGGTGCGTTCGGTGCTCGAAGGCCGTGCGCTGCCGAAGTTCAATGCGTCGAGCCGCACCGACCTGCTCGAGATCGCGCGCCTCGCGCAGCGCTTCAACTTCCGGCCCGTGATCGACGGCGGCACGGAAGCCTGGACCGTGGCCGATGAACTCGGCCGCGCCGGCGCCTACGCGATCCTCAATCCGCGCGAGCGCCGCGACAAGTCCGAGGAGTTCGTGCGCGAGGGCGGTTCGTCGATCGAGAACGCGGCCATCCTGCACGCGCACGGTGTGCAGGTGACGATCGCGCCCTTGTCGACGAGCGTCGATCTCGGCGGCATCGCCGGACGCGACATCCTGCACCTTTCGATCGACGCGGACTTCGCGGTGCGCGGAGGCTTGCCGGACGCCGACGCCTTCAAGGGCATCACGATCAACCCGGCGCGTTTGCTCGGCGTCGACCAGCGCGTCGGCACCCTCGAAGTCGGCAAGGACGCCGATTTGATCGTGCTCGACGGCGACGTGATGCACTACCAGTCGCTCGTTCAATACACCGTCGTCGAGGGCAAGCTCGTCTACGACAAGTCGGTTGAGCTCTACTACGCGCACATCCGTCCGCGAGCGGTGGCCGCCCTCGCTCCCGAAAAGCGCGAGGACAAGGGTGAGGCTGCCCTGGAGACCAAGCCCGAGGAGCCCAAGCCGGACGAGCCCAAGCCGGAGGAGCCCAAGCCGGAGGATCCCGGCGAGAAACCGAAGGACGAGACCGAGCACAAGCCTGGCGGTTGAACCGAGGACCGCGCCTGCGCCTGTTGCGCGATTGCGAAGGCCGTGCGGCGCCGCTAGCCTAAGCCCCGCGCCGAACGCGATTTAGGAACGCAGGGGAGCCCTGTTCCGCGCGCGCGGTGCTGCTAGTCACCGGCCAGGGCGCCACGACCCGGCGCACGATGCCACCGCGATGATCTTGCGCGACCTACTGCGCCTCTTGGGTTCGGCCAAGAGGGACGGACGCAACCTGACCCACGAGGAGGCGTACCGCGCGTTCGAACTGATGTTCGTCGGCGGTCAGAGCGAGATCCAGATCGGCGCGTTCTTGATCGCGCTGCGTTGGAAGGGCGTGACGGTCGAAGAGCTGACCGCCTTTGCGCAAGCCGCGCGCGCCCACGCGAAGATCCCGTGCAAGGGCATGAGCGATCTCGTGTGCGTGTGTCCGCCGCAGGACGGCGTCGATTCGTTCCCGCCGCTCGAAGTCGCTTCGGGTTTGATCGCTGCCGCAGTCGGCGCGCGCGTGTTGATCATCACCGACCGTTGCGTGCCGCCCAAGCGCGGCTTGACGGCGGCGAGCGTGCTCGAGCGCTTGGGACTCGACATGACTTGGGACGCGAACGAGGCCGAGGACTGGGTCGCGAAGACGCGCTTCGGAGTCGCCTCCGCGTCGGGCCTGTTGCCGGGCTTGATGGGTTTGCGGCGCGTGCGCGGCGAGATCGGCGTGCGCACGCCGCTCGCCACCGTCGAGAAACTGATCGCGCCGACGAGCGCCGCCTTGGTGATCGGCGCGCAGACCGGTCCGGTGCTCGGCGTCGCCGTCGAAGTGCTCGCGGCGCTCGGCCACACACGCGCCATCGCGATCCAAGGCCCCGAAGGCGGCGTGATTCCGTCGGTGAAGCGCAAAACGCGCGGCATCGAGCTCGCCGACGGCTTCCAAGTGCCGTTGACGATCGAGCCCGGCGATCTGGGCTTGGTGTGCGAGGACGAACCGGAATTGCCGATGTTCGGGCCGCCGGAAGAAGGCTACGGCTCCGGCGACAACGCCGCGTTGGTGCGCGCGGCGGGCGATCAAACGTCGGCGGTGCTCGCCGGCGAATTCGGCGCGGCGCGCAACGCCGCGTTGCTCGGAGCGGCGGTGATGTTGCGCGCGGTCGGCCGCACGCGCACCAATGCCGACGGCGTGGCGCTCGCGACGGAAGCTCTCGACTCGGGCGGAGCGCGCGCCGTGCTGGAGCACCTGCGCTCGCGTTCGTGACGCGATGTCGGCCCACGACGCCTTTCGCGAGCAGAACTGGTCTTCGAAGCCGATACGCGATCTCGGTCTGAAGATCGAGGGCACGCGTCTCGAGCCGGTGCTCGCCGAGTTCCAGCGCGAAGTCGAAGCGCTCGAGCTGCGCGTCAAGCCGCGTTTTTACCTGTCGACCGATTGGGGCGTGGTCACCGGCACGGTCGCGATCGCGATCCCGTTCTACTTGGCCGAGGAAGAGCTCTCGCAGATGCACGCGCAGAAGACCGGCGTGCTCGAAGGCGACTCGCGCCGCGAACTGCTGCGCTACCTGCGCCACGAATTCGGCCACGTCGTCAATTACGCCTACAAGCTCTACGACGAAGGCGAGTGGGTGCGCTTGTTCGGTCCGATCACGCAGCCCTACCTCGAGGACTACCGGCCGTCGCCCTTCAGTCGCCGCTACGTGCGCCACCTGCCCGGTTGGTACGCGCAGAAGCATCCCGACGAAGATTGGTCGGAGACCTTCGCGGTGTGGATGACGCCGCGCCTCGATTGGCGCGCGGAGTACAACGATCAGCCGGCGGCGCTGGCCAAGCTCGAGTACTGCGCGCGCGTGCTCGCCGAATTGCGCGAGCGCGATCCGATCAGCGACGCGGCCGAGACCGAGGAAGACGTCGCCGAACTCGGCTACTCGCTCGAGGAGTACTACGGCCACCTCGCCGCGAGCGACAGCGGCTTCCCGCACGGACTCGACGGCGGCCTGCGCGCGATCTTCGACGAACTCGTGCCCGAGCCCGACGGCGAAGCGCCCAAGCCCGCGTCGCACTTGCTGCGCGCGATCGAACGCGACTTGCTCGCGAACGTCTACCGCTGGACCGGCCACTTCCCCGAACGCACGCGCGCGCTCGTGCGGCACCTCGCCGAACGCGCCGATGAGCTGTCGCTCGTCTACGACCCCGCGCGCGAAAGCGAAGCGACGATGGCGCTGACGACTTTCGTCACAGCGCTCGCAATGAACCACGTGCACCAAGGCACGTACCAGCCGTGACCACGGCGAGGGACGCGCGCTCGTTCGATGCGTCGCCGTCCCTTCGGTCGCGAAGCGTGTCGTGGTGGAAGGCTCTGTTGGTCGGGGCCTGCATGCATGCGCTGGGCGCGGCGTTCGGCGCGTTCAACATCGTGCTGCAACCTTTCGCGGAGTGGGGCCCGGCGGGACTGAGCTTGCCGATCGCGGCCGTCTCACCGCTGTTGGCCGGCGTTGGAGTAGGCGTCCTGTTGCTGGTCACTGTTCGTGCCCTACGCCGCGGGGGATTGGTGCGCCGAGAGTTCCTCGCGGTGCTCGGCTCGGCAGCTGCGCTCGGATGCGGCGTGGGATCGATCGGCGGATTCGTGTACGTCGCCGAGCACGAACGGGCTTGGCTCGCGGAAGCGATCAACTACTGCGACGCCGCGCGCCGCGAGATCGAAGGCTATCGCCGCGATCTCGGCGTCTATCCGCAGTCCCTCGACGAGCTCGTGATCGCCGTGCCCGAGCCGTGGCTCGTGCGCCACGGCCGCGTGAGCTTCGAAGCGGAGACCTACAACTACGAGATCCGCATCAGCACGACGCGCGGGCTCACGTACACCGGTGCCTGGTTCGATGCCGCGGTCGGTAGGTGGCAATACACCGACGGCCTTGGCCGCTAGAGAGCGCTACTTCTTCTCGGCCGGCGTCGTCGGGGCGGCGAGGCGCGCGACGCTTGGAGCATCGGCCGCGATGTGCGTTGCGCGGAAGAGGCCGTGCGCGCTGCCGGGACCGCCGCGACCTCCGGGACCGCGACCACCTGGAGGACCGCGACGAGCGCCGCGCGGTCCGCCATCGGGCGGGCCACCTTGCGGCGGACCTGCGCCGGGACCTGCGCCGTCCGGCGGCGGACCTCCGCGCATTCCTCGACCTGGCGGACCTCCGCCCGGTCCGCCCATGGGCGCGTCGCCGCCGAGCGGATTGAGGAAGTCCCACACGACCTGCTGCTTCGCGTCGACCTCGAACACGCGGCCGGCTTCGCCGTCGCAGATCAACGTGGCGCCGTTGGCGAGTCGCTGCGCGCCGGAGATGTGGCTCGAGAAAAAGTTGTCGGCCTTGTAGCTCCACACGAGCGTCACCGGCGGCACGCCCTTGGCGAGCGAAGCCGGCGTGAGCTCGACTTGCAACTCGTCGACGGACGAGAACGCGCGCTCATCGAAGCCGCCGTTGTTGAACACGAGGATGCGGTCGTCGGCGATCCAGTGCGGATCGTGCTGGCCGAACAAGGTCTGCGCGCCGCGCGCGCGATGGATCTTCGGATTGCCCCAGCGGAACAGCAGATCGCCGCCGCGGCCGTAGCGACCGCCGCTCGAACTCGCGGCCTGCGCGCTCGTCGTCGAGTGATCGATGACCCAGATCTCGCTGAGTTCGCGCGAGCTGAGCAGGATCAGGTCGAGCGACGCGTTGTAGGCGATCGAGTTCGTGTGCAGCCAATCGGCGCCGCCGCCTGGCGGACCGCCGGGACCGCCGCCGCCCGGACCTCCGTCCTTCGGCGCGTCGTCACCGACATAGCCGAGTTTGCGCAAGCGCTCCATCGCGGCCTCTTCTTCAGCGCTCAGCGGCATTTGCTCGCGCGCATCGGCGTTGACGTCGAGGCGTTCGGCGCGCTGGTTGATGTCGCCGAAGTTGGGCTTCGCCGCGTCGCGATCCTGCACGAGGTGATCCCACGCGTGCCATTCCCAAACGAGCTTGCCGTCGCTCGGCAAGACGGGCTCGATCTCGAGGACCATGTCGGGCCACAACTCGTTCGCTTGCAACTTCGTCAGGTCGCGCCCGGCCGCCGCCGCTTGCTCGGCGCTCTTGCGTTCCCACGCGATCACAAGCACGTGGCCGTTCGGCAACAGCTTGAAATCGTGGTGCGCTAGCTTCGTCTCGTCGGCGCACACGTATTCCCACACGAGCTTGCCGTCCCAATCGAATTCGCGGATGCGCCCGCCTTGTCCGCCGCCTTCGAAGATCTCGCTCGGCATGCGCTCGGAGCGCACGAGGTTGCCGTTGTCGCGCAGGTACACCGCCTGGCCGGGAGGCGCGTCGCTCTTCCATTCGTGGACGACCACGCCGTCGATGTCGACGAGCGAAGTCGTCGTCGAACGCAGCGGCGCGAGCAATGTGTAGCCGGCGCTCGCGGCGTCACCGCGCGCGACGAGGCCGCGCTTTTCGGTCGGTCGCTCGCCTTGCGGAGGACGATGACCGGGCGGCGGTCCGTCCGGAGGTTGTTGCGCGAAGATCAGCGTGATCAACACGCTCGCGGAAATCGGAACGATGGTGCTCAGGGCGTTCATGGGCTCATTGAACCGGAAACTCCTTGAGAAGACCTTGCGCCGCGAGCGCCGTTCGAGGATTCGTGGCACCCGCACAGTCCCGGATGCACATCGCGCGTGTCGTCGTTCCGCTGCTCGACGGTGCTGCGATCTCGCCGCTCTCACAGAGTTCAGCAACACGCATTTCGCGCGAATGCACTGCGCGCGCGTGCGGCTACGCAGAACCTTCGTAGTTGGGATGACGCGTTTCTGCCCACTGGTTGCGGAGGGCCTGCCCAGCGCCGCGCATCGAAGCGCGCGCGCGCTCGGCGTACACCATGGCCGGGGTCGAAGAGCGACGCCGCGACCCAACATCGCGCGCGCCTCGACGCGACTCCACTGAGGAGGACGCCACGTCCAAGCCGTTCGACTTCGGCTCTTCGGTACTCGCGCTCGCGGCGGTCGCAGAATCGTCGCCCGAGCGCGTCGGTCGGAGATTGATGCCGTTCACCTACACGCGGAACGGCTCGGAGTGGCTCCTCCAATTGCCTGCGTGCGCCAACCGCACCTCGCGGGGCGCCGATTCATCTACGCGGACGCGCTCGACGCGCACGGATGTCCGCTGCAAAGGAACTCGTCATGTTCGCCAAAGCATCCGCCTTCATCGCCGCCGCAGCTTTCTGCGGCTCGGCCACAGCACTTCCTCAATCCGTCAACGCGGCGGGCTACTGCCTCGAATTCGACGGCGCTGACGACCTCGTGCAAGTGACGCGCAGCGTCGCGCTCGAACCTGCACAGATCACCGTCGAGTTGTGGGCGCGCCTCGACGGTCAACAGGGCTGGAACTCGCGCCTCCTGCGCAAGGGCGAGACCGACGCCTACTACATCACCGCCGATCAGGACCTCGACAACCGCATGCAGCTGTTGGCGGTGAAGAACAACGTCTTCGTGCAGGCC
>CAYHRR010000228.1:0-6709 GCA_964358875.1 uncultured Planctomycetaceae bacterium
CCGTCCGAACGACAACAAACGCGGCAACGACGAAGCCCAGTCGTCGAGCGCCTTGAACGGCTCCTCGTAGCCGTTGAGGTAGATCGGATAGGCCTGCGGCAAGCGGCGCGTGAAGACCTGCGCCGGCGCGACCGGCAACGGGATCTCGCAGCCGGCGAGGTCCGCCGCGAGCAACTCGCCGAGCTGCGCGTCGCTCATGCGCCACACCTCGTCGCCGACATTGCACGGCAACTCCGCGCACAACACGGTCGTGCCCTGCGGACGACCGAGCGCCGAATAATTCTTCGGCTCCGACAAACGCGTGATGCGCGTCGCCTTCGCCGGGAAGTAGTGCGCGTCGTACTCGGTGAAGCGATCGATCGGCAGCTGCGCGTAGATCAGAATCATCGAGCGGTACGAGATCTTCTTCGAAGCCTCGATGACTTCGGCTGGCACGTCGCGCGTCAGCGTGCGCGCGAGCACCGTGATCGGAATCGTCGACCACACGTAGTCGGCCTCGAACGTCTCGCTCTTGCCTTCGCACTCCGCGACGACGCGCCACGGCGAACTCGCGTCGCGCGGCGCTTCGAGCGAGGTCATGCGCCAACCCAGGCGCAACTCCGCGCCGTGTTTGCGCGCGTCCTCGGCGTAGCTCTCGCTGATCTGCCCGAAGCCGCGCACCGGATAGAAAAAACGCCCGGCGCCCGGCTTTTTCAGGCCCGGCACGGCGCCCATGACTTTGCGCACGAGCTTGCCGAACGAACCTGCGCTCACACGCTTGTGCGCTTGGACGCCCGACAGTTCCGCCGGATCTCTCCCCCACAACTTCACCGCGTAGGGGAAGTAGAACTCGTCGCAGATCGTCGGCCCGAGGTTGGCGCGCAGCACGCTCGCGAAGGTGTCGCCCTCCGGCGCGCGCCCCGGCAACTTCTTGGCGAGCATGTCGCGCAGCGAACCGAAGGCGAAACTCTTGTCGAGCCGCAGCAGCAAGTCGACGGGCTTCAGCGGGAAGTGAATCCACTTGCCGAGCAAGCGAATGCGTCCGTGGCGCGGCCGATCGCGCAAGTCGTCACCGAGCAGCGCGCGAATGTCGGCCATGATCTCGGGCTCGGTCGCCGGATGCAGACGGTGGCTGCCGTAGTCGAGACGTTGCTCGCAGGCCTCGAACGAGCCGGAATTGCCGCCGAAGTGAGCACCTTGCTCGAGCAGCAGCACGCGCGCGAGTTTGCGCCGCGCGAGTTCGCGCGCAGCGCCGACGCCGGCGGGTCCGCCGCCCAAGATCACGACGCGCGGCTCAGCCATGACGTGAAACCGCGAGCAAGGAGCCGTGGCCCGCGCCGGTCTTCGCCGTGCGCCGATAGCCGAGCACGAACCACAACACACCGCCGACGAGACCGGTCGAGATCACGATCGATTGCCACAAGAGCGAGGCCGCGACGCCTTGCTTGTCGGCGACGCCCGCCATCGCCGTGAGGAACGCCGCGAGCGTGACCTCGCGCAGTCCGAGACCGCCGACCGACAGCGGCGCGAGCGTGATCGCCTTCGTCATCGGCACGGCGAAGAACCAGATCGCGAGCGGCGCGTCGATCCCGATCGCGCTGCCGAGCTGCATGTTGAGCACGACGAACCAACTTTGGATCGCGAGCGACAGCACGAGCACGAGCAGTGCGCGCTGCGGTTTGTGCGCGAGTCGGCGCAGCGCGACCATCGCGCGGCCGACGGTGCGACGCAACTTGCGCGGCCAACGCGCGAGCTTGGTGCGCAACACGAGCGGCAGCGCGAGCAGCGCGCCACCGAAGCCGATCACGGCGCCGACTTGCACGACGCTTTGCGCCCAACCCGGCATCGCGCTCTGCGACCACAAGGCGCCGACGACGATCAGCACGAGCAAGGCGAACGTGTCGATCAAACGCTCAGTCACGCCGCCGACCACCGTGGCCTCCGTGCGTCCCGTGATCTTCGCCGCGAGCAGCGCCTTGAGCGCGTCACCGCCGACGATCGTCGGCAGGCACAGATTCGCGAACATCCCCGCCGCGTAGCACTGCGTCGCGTCGAGCGCTCCCAACCGCGCGCGCCGACTCTTGATGCCGAGGTTCACGTTGAAGCGCCATTTGAAAACGCCGACCGAGTGCCCGGCGAGAAACGCGATCCACACGGCGAGCCAAGTGCCCGGCCTGTCCTTGACGAGCCCGCCGAGCGCGTCGCCGATCTCGTGCCAGTGCACTTTCAAGGCGATCCAAGTCAGCGCCGTCGCCGTGACGACGAGTTTGAGCGCGAGCTTGATGTGCCGCTTCGAAATGCTCACCGCGAAATTCCTTCCGACACGCCGGGCGCTGCGTCGCTGTCGACAGGCGCGGCACGACCGCGCACGGCGACGACGACCTCGCTGCCGCCGAGCGTGCCCCAGAAGGTGCGCGCCGTGACGTAGTCGCTCTGGATGCGCTCCCAGATCTGCGGCTGTGCGGCTTTCATGCGAGTGGGCGTCGTGAACACGATCCAGGTCACGGGGTGAGCGCTTTCGAGGCGGGCGAGCGCGTCGACGGTATCGACCGCGTTCCAGGGCTCGGTGAAATAGTCCCGGTACGGCATCACGGTCATGTCGACCGTGGCGATCGCATCCCCCGGCGCCGCGTGGCGCGCTAGGTAGGCGCGCGGGCCTTCGAAGTCCTGCTTCGGCAGCCACGCCGACGGCAGCGAGAGCGCGCTCAGCGCGCACAGGCTCGCCAAGGCGAGCGACGTGGCGCGTTCGACGAGCGCCGGCGCGACGCGCGCGACGACGATGCGCACGCCGTCGACGACGCCGCGCAGCGCGATCAATACGTAGAAGCCCGCGCTGAAGAAAAACATGCGCGGCCAGAGGTTGTGATGCGTCGCGAGCAGCGCGGCGGCGGTGATCACCGTGCCGAGCATGAACGTGCCGAGCAATGCCGGGCCTTGCTTCCAAAACGAGCGCAGTCCGAGCAACGCGACGAAGGCGCCGACGGCGAGCGTCACCGCGCCGCCGGGCAGGCCTCGCGAAATGCCGGCGAGCGTTTCGCGCACGAGCCACAGCGGATCCTTCCACTCCGTCGTCGCACCCGGCATCGTCGGCCTGAGCAAGGTGTGGACGAACTGCGGCAGCACGAGCGCGTAGACGAGCCACGCCAAGCTCACCGCGAACAGAAAACCGAGCGCCGGCACGCGGCGATTCGCGCCGCAGGCCTGTTTGCGCGAAGTCCACAGCGTTGCGAGCCACACGGCACCGTGCGCGGCGACCGCGAACACGGCAGTCGCGTGGATCAACGTCGCGAGCGCCATCCACGCGCCGTAGCGCAGCGGTCGCGCGAAGCCGCGCGGCGCGCGCTCGCTCAACATGCGCAGGAATTCGTGCGTGCCGAGCAACGTGAAGAACAACAAGCCGGTGTAGCCGCGTGCGTTCTGCGAGAACCACACATGGTGGTACGAGAGCGTGAGCAACACGGCTGCGGCGAGCGCTTCGCGACGCTCGACGACGAGCAATGCGAAGCGGTACAGCGCCCAGATGCTCGCGACGCCGAGCAACACCGCCGGCAAGCGCACGGCCCACACGCTCTCACCGAAGGCGATGAAGCACACCCGCGCGAGCAACGAGAACAGCAGGTGTTGGTTCTGGCTGTCGAAGGTCGTCGCGACTTCGAGCAAGGGCTTGCGCGCGTAGTGAACGAGCGTGTCGATCTCGTCGAACGAAATGCCGACCGGCAGCGCCTTCAGGCGCAACAGCAGCGCGAGCGCCAAGGCCGCCGTCAGCCACCACTTCGCCTGCGGAGCGCAGCGCGGCTCGGCGCGTACGCCGCCGGCAAGCGCTTCGCAACTCGCGCCACGCGGCGCGAAGTACGCGGCGAGCGCGAGCAACACGGCGTTGCAGCCGAGCGCGAGCTTGAACAAACGCACGCCGACCGCGAGCTCTGCGTGGCGCACAGCGTCGCTCGCGCCGAACCACTGTGCGGTCGCTTCAATCGGCACGACGAGCGCCCCGATGAGCAACGCGAGCACGACGACGATGGTGAACTTGCTCATCAACGGATTTCGCGGGCGCTGAGTATCGTCACGCGCGCGGCGTTTTCCATCGAAGACGCGCCGTGTTTGACACCACTTCGCGCGCGCACCTAACATCGCCCGCCCTTCGCTTCCCACGGAGGTTGGAGATTGCCGCGATGGAATGTGCAGCCGCTCGATCGATTCTCAAGCTCCTCCGCATCGCGGCCGTGCTGTGCGCGGCATTGCTGCCCCTGGCTGAAGCGCGTGACGAGGTCATGCCCAA
The DNA here is from genome assembly GCA_964358875.1 of uncultured Planctomycetaceae bacterium. Taxonomy (GTDB): domain Bacteria; phylum Planctomycetota; class UBA1135; order UBA1135; genus CAYHRR01. The sequence continues at coordinate 4,259 of CAYHRR010000228.1, forward strand.
TTACGTCGGCGGGTCGCCGACGGTTCCGGCTGCGGCCCTCGGTGAGCGCGCCAAGTTCGTCGATGCTGCCGGCGCGTTGATCGCCGAACCGGCGCCCGCGGCAGTGATCGCATGGCAACTCCCGCCCGCCGGCGAAACGCTCGCGACGGACGCGGCAGCCGTGTTCGGCATCGGCGCGGAGAAGCTCACGCCCGACCTCGAAGGTCTGCCGCTGCGCTACGCCAATGCGATCCTCACGGCGCTCGGTGCCAAGGTCGACGTCGTCGAGAAGTGCGGCGGCCCTGTCGTGCCGCCCTCGGACGTGCAACCCGAGGCCTGGGTCAAGGAGCAATGCACGAAGCCGGGCAAGCCGATTCCCGCCAACAACCATGTCGGTGTCGTCGTCGGCGGCAGCCCGCACGTTTCGACCATGTGGCGCACGGTGGCCATCGTGCTCGGACTGCTCGCGGCACTGCTCGGCATCACCGCCCTCTACTACAAGTGGAAGTACACGGCGGCGAAGGACGAGCTCGACATCATGAAGTCGCCCAAGTAGCTCACTCGACGGTGCGAACCACGCGCAGCCCGCGCGTTTGGTTCGCGCCGTGGGCTTGATCGCGCTGGCGGAAGGCCAAGCGCCACCAGAAAGTGTCGCCGACGTAGTACGACGCGCCGCGAAAGGCGTGCGACACCGAGCGCTGCTCCGGCGCGGCTCCATCGCGGCCGCACAGCGCAGCTTCGAAGGGCGCTTCGACGTACGTTTCGCGGCACCACTCGGCGACGTTGCCGGCGCTGTCGAACAAGCCGAAAGCGTTGGCGCGATAGCTCGCGATCGGCGCCGTCAAGCGATAGCCGTCGTTCCAAGTGTCGTTGACGAAGTCGAAGTGCTGCGACGCGACCCAGTCGTTGAGATTCTCGAAGCCGTCGAGAGCGCCGGGGAACTCGCTCGCGCCGAAGGCCTGCTCGCCGCCGCCGCGCGCTGCGAATTCCCACTGCGCTTCGGTCGGGAAGTCGAGCTCGCAGCGTGCGAGGAAACGCCGACTGTCGGTCCAACTGACGCATTCGACCGGCAACAACGGCGTGCACGGCGCTTCGCCGTACTCGTCGACCGACTTGTAGAGCGACGGATTCGAACCCATTACGCGCTCCCACACCGACTGCGGCACCTCGGTGATGCCGATGAAGTACGGCGCGAGCTCGACCTCGTGTTGCGCTTCGTCCGGTCCGACTTGCGCGTCGACGATCGCGTCGGCGCGGCTCATCGTGATGTCCCAACCCAAGGTCGCGCGTCCGCCGGGAATCAAGGCGACGACGAGTGCGCTGTGCGGCGCAAACGCGATGCGCGTGCCGATGAGTTGCGGCTCGGTGCCCGTGCTGTCGACCCAGAATTGCCACAGCCCCGAGAGCGGATCGAGGCGCAGCGGCACGAGTCCGCGCTGCGGCGTGAGGCGCAGGCCGCGGTAGATCGGCAACGACGCGATGCTCGCGACGGCCTCGTCCCACTGCACGCGGCGCGCGTCGACCGTGCGCTCGACTTGCGTCTCGGCGCGTACGGCACGCGCGACGACGAGCGGCAGCAAGCTCGCGAGGGACGCGAGATGCTCGACATGCACGGCGAGTTCATCGTCCGACGCGGCGCCGCCTGCGAGTTCGCTGCGATACGAATCCGAACGACGGCCCAGGTCCTCGACACGCGCGATCCAACGCCGCATCGCCGGCGCGCGACTCGCGTTGACCGGGTAGAGCTCGTCGACCTCGCGCACGAGCTGCTCACCGAGCGCGAAATCCGCGAGCCGCTGCGTTGCGCCGCGCAGTTCGCGCTCGACGCGCACGGCGCTGCGCGTCGTGACGATTTCGCGCACACCGAACGCCAACGCGAGCAGCGTCGCGGCGGCCGAAACGAGAAACACCTTGCGATTGCGCAAGTAGGCGAGCTTGAGCACGTACACGAGCGTCGACTCGAACGCCTTGACCGGTCGATGCCCGAGGAAGGCCTCGATGTCGGCGGCGAGTTCGAGCGCACTCGCGTAGCGCCGCTCTGCATGGCGCTCCATCGCCTTGGCGCAGATCGCCGCGAGCTCCGGCGGCGCGTGCGGATCGATCGAAAGCACGGACTGCGGCGGTCCGAGCACGCGCGCGGCCAGCACGACGTGCGGCGAAATCGGCGCACCGTTCGGCACGTAGGGCATCTGACCGGTGAGCAGTTGGTAGAGCATCGCGCCGATCGCGTACACGTCCGAGCGCGGGCCGATCTCGTCGAGCCGTCCGAGCGCTTGCTCCGGCGCCATGTAAGCCGGCGTCCCGATCACCGCACCGTGTGCCATTTCCAGCGGCGAATCGGGCGTGCTCTCCAAGTGTTCGCGCACATCGGTCTCGACCTGCATCGATTCGGGATCGTCGTGCGCGCGCGCGCTCGCGTCGCGGCCGAGTACGCGCGCCAAACCCCAGTCCATCACGTAGGTCTCGCCGAAG
>CAYHRR010000229.1:0-6708 GCA_964358875.1 uncultured Planctomycetaceae bacterium
GCGCTCGGAGCGGGGCTGAACGTCATCACCGGCGAGACCGGCGCGGGCAAGAGCCTGCTCGTCGGCGCGCTCGAACTGCTGATCGGTACCAAGCCGAAGGCGGGCATCGTGCGCACCGGAGCGGAGCGCGCCGGCGTCGAAGGCCGCTTCGTGCTGCCGGGCGGCGCGGCGAGCGCTTCGGTCGCACGCTGGGCGCGGCGCTGGATGCCGCAGTTGCTCGACGATTGGCGCGGCGACGGCGTCGACGAAGAGCGCGAGCTGATCCTCGGACGATCCGTCGGCGCCGACGGACGCTCGCGCGCCTACGTCAACAGCCGGCCCGTGACGCGCGAGGCCCTGGCCGACCTCGCGCCGCGTTTGTTCGAAATCCACGGGCAAAACGACCATCAGAAGCTGCACGACCCTGGCGAGCAACTGCGCTTGCTCGACGGTTTCGGCAAGCTCGACAAACAGGTCGCGGCCTACCGCGTGGCGCGCGAGGCGTGGCAGAAGCTCGTCGACGAAGCTCTGCGCCTGGAGCGCGAAGCGAGCGAGCGCCGCGATCGACTCGACCTCGTGCGCTTCCAGCGCGACGAGATCGCGGCGACGGCGCCCGATCCCGATGAGCGCGCGCGGCTCGCGCCCGAGCGCGAACTGCTGCGCCACGCAGCCGGCATGAAGCAAGGGCTCGCCGACATCCTCGGCGAACTCTCCGACAACGACGACGCTGCGGCGGACCGGATCAAGCGCGCGTCGCGTTTCCTCGAGACGTGGCGCGCGCAGGTGGCGTCGCTGGCCGAGCCGTGCGATGCGCTCGACGCCGCGCACGTACACATCGACGAGGCCGTGCGCGCGTTGCGCTCGCTCGCCGAGCGGCTCGAAATCGATCCCGCGCGCTTGGAGCAAGTCGAAGGCCGGCTGGCGGAGCTCGAACGTCTCGAGCGCAAGTACAAGCTCGATGCGAGCGGACTCGTGCAGCGCAAGCGCGAGCTCGAAGCGGAGCTCGCGCGCATCGAGCTCGACGAGCGCAGTCAGGAAGGGCTCGCCGACGAGATCGCCAAGGCGCGCGGTGCGGTGCTCGAACGCGGCGGCGAGTTGCGACGCGCGCGCAAGGCGCTGCGCGCGAAGCTCGTGAAGAGCGTCGAAGCATCCTTCAAGGACCTCGGCCTCGTCCACGGCCAGTTCGACGTCAAGCTCGGCCAGCGCAGCGACGAAGACGGCATTTCCGCGCCGAATCCGGCGGATCCGGCGGTGATCGAGGCCGATCGCGCGCGCTTCGGCGAGCGCGGCATGGACCGCATCGAGTTCGTGCTGTCCGCCAATCCCGGCGAGCCGTTGCAGAAGTTGCGCGCGGTCGCGTCGGGCGGCGAAACGGCGCGCATCATGCTCGCGTTGCGCAGCGTGCTCGCCGAAGCGGGTGAGATGCGCACCTTGCTGTTCGACGAAATCGACTCGGGTGTCGGCGGGCGCCTCGGACCGACGGTCGGCGCTTATCTGCGCAAGCTCGGCCTGCACCATCAAGTGCTGTGCGTGACGCACTTGCCTCCGATCGCGGCGATGGCGCGCAAGCACCTGCGCGTTTCGAAGAAGGTCGAGGGCGGGCGCACGCTGACGCGCGTCGACGAAATGGCGGGCGACGCGCGCGTGTCCGAAATCGCCGACATGATTTCCGGCGGCCGCGATCAAGAGACTGCGCGTGCCGAGGCGCGACGCTTGCTCGAAGTTCCGTGAGCGAGCCGTCGCCCATGGACGAAGTCGATCCGTACCGCGCGCCGACCGCGAACATTGCTCCGCCTCTCGACGCGCTCGCGGACCTTGCGTCGCGCGGAGCTCGCCTTGGCGCGGTCGCAATCGACCTGTTGTGCGCGCTCGCGACTTGGATTCCTTCGCTGCTGTTGGAGATCGCGTCCCGATTGATCTCGCCCGGGCTTGAAGACTCGCCGGCGTGGAGCATCGGCGGCGTGCTGGTCTCGGCCGCGGCGTCGCTCGTGCTCTTGGGAGTGCAAGCGTTTCAGCTTCACCGACACGAAGCGACGCTCGGCAAACGCGCGCTCGGCCTGCGCATCGTGCGGCTCGACCGCACGCCGGCGACCTTCACACGGTTGGTCTGGTTGCGCTTGCTCACGCCGGGACTTTTCTTTGCCTGCCCCGGAAGTTCGTTGTGCTGCGGAATGATTTGGTGTGTGACCGTGCCGCTGTTTGCGGTCGACGCGCTGATGATCTTCGGCAGCGCGCAACGCTGCGGGCACGACTACATCGCCGACACGGTCGTGGTCAGGAAAGTGCGGGATCCGAAGTCGTGAGCGACGGCAGCGAGCAAGTCGACCCGTACCGCGCGCCGCAGGTCGAGCTGACGACACCGCGCGCGGAGCGTGAGCCCGCGGAGCTTGTGAGCGCCGGGCTCGAGCGCAGGTTCGTCGCGGCGTTGATCGACTACTCGATCTACGCAGCAGCCGTATTTGTGGGCCTCATCCTTGGAGCGTCTTTCGTCTTCCGAACGGCCGAACAGATCAAGGCGCTGAGTTCCGGACAGCTAGGCGACAGCGCGCTGACGTTCCGGTTTGTCGCAGTCGGCGCACTGCTTGTCGCGACGCTCGTTCAGCTGGTGGTGCTGCGCAGTTTCGGTGCGACGATCGGCAAGCGACTGATGCGCATACGGCTCGTGCGGGTCGACGGGTCTGGAGCCGGGATGGGTCGAGTTTTCATGCTGCGCATGATGCCGCAAGCATTCCTAGCCATCGGATTCATGCTCGTTCCCTATTCGGCAATCGCCTCGGATCTGCGCTCGCTCGAGACAATGATGGAACTAGGCACGTTCGCCAAATGGGTCGCGTGGATCGTTTTGCTCATCGACGCGCTCTTCATCTACTCGCGCGACGGCCGCTGCTTGCACGACCGATGGGCCGACACGCGCGTGGTCGAGGCGGCGTGAACTGCGTGTCTCGCGCGAGATTTGAGGCCCGAGCTGGGGCTCGCGGCTTGCGCGAGTCGTGCGCCGACACGATCGTGGGCCCCGCTTGAGCGCACAAGTCGACACCGTTCGCATCGTCGAAGCCCCCGAGGGCGTCGAGTTGCACTTGCGCGTCGCCGGTCCGTTTCCGCGCGCGCTCGCTTACATCGTCGATTTCCTGATGCGCTGGTTGATCATCGTCGTCGTGTCGATCATCGGCGCCTTCTTCGGCGGCGTCGGCATCGGCGCGACGCTGATCATGGCCTTCGCGCTCGAATGGTTCTGGCCGATCATTTGGGAAGCGCGCTTCGGCGGTGCGACGCCGGGCAAACGCGCGCTCGGGTTGCAGGTCTTGCGCACCGACGGCCGGCCGATCGGTTGGAGCGAGTCGATCCTGCGCAACTTCCTGCGCGCCGTGGATTTCTTGCCCTTCGGCTACGCGACCGGGCTCGTGGCGTGCCTCGCGGGCAAGGACTTCCAACGCCTCGGCGATCGCGTCGCCGGAACCGTGGTCGTGTACGTCGACGAGCGCGCCAAGATCCCGCGTCTCGCTGAAGCGCCGCCGCTGTGTCCGCCGTTCAACCTGACGCGCGAAGAGCAAGCCGCGCTGGTCGACTTCGCGGTGCGCGTGCCGACATGGAACGAAGCGCGCGCGCGCGAAATCGCCGAGCGTCTCGACGTTTTGACCGGCGAGCGCGGCGAAGTCGCGCTGCGGCGCGTCGTCGGCATGGCGCAGTGGATCGAGGGCGCGCGATGAAACGCGAACCGTTCATCACGCAACGCAAGGAGCGCTGGGTCGAACTCGAGCAACTCGTCGGCGAATTGCGCAAACCGTTGCGCGCGCGCGACGTCGCCGGTGTCGAGCACTTGCCGAGCGCCTACCGACGCGTGTGCCAGGACCTCGCGCTGGCGCAGCGGCGCATGTACGGCCGCGAGTTGTCGCAGCGCTTGAACCAACTGGCGCTCGACGGTCGCGAGCAGCTCTATCGCGAGCCCAATCGCACGCTGCGTCAGATCGTCGACTTCTTCGCCCGCGATTTTCCGCGTCTGGTGCGCGAGGAAGCGCGCCTGTTCTGGCTGTGCGCGCTGCTCTACGTCGTGCCGTTGTTCGCGTGGATGGCGCTCGGTTCGCTGCGACCCGATCTGCTCTATGCGGTGCTCGACGCCGACACGCTCGCGCAGATGGAGAAGTCCTACGATCCGGACGGAAAACTCGCGCGCGGTGGCCGCGACGCGGGTTCCGACGCGCTGATGTTCGGCTTCTACATCCGCAACAACGTCAGCATCGACTTCCAGACCTTCGCGGGCGGATTGCTCGGCGGCGTCGGCACGATCTTGGTGCTGATCTTCAACGGCATCTTTCACGGCGCGGTCGTCGGCCACTTGATCAACGTCGGTTACGACGGGACGTTCTGGCCGTTCGCCATCGGGCACGGCTCGTTCGAGCTGACCGCGATGGTGATCTCGGGTGTCGCGGGCATGCGCTTGGGGCTCGCGCTGCTGGCGCCGGGTCGCATGACGCGCGGTGCTGCCATGCGAGCGGCGGCACCGCGCGCGTTGCGCATCCTGCTCGGCGCCGCAGTGATGACGACCATCGCTGCTTTCATCGAAGGCTTCTGGTCGCCGTCCGATTTGCCGACCACCGTGAAGTACGTGGTCGGTGCCGGCCTGTGGGCGCTCGTCACTGCGTACTTCTTGCTCGCAGGACGCGCACATGCAGCTTGAGCACGTCGCGGCCAAGCTGCGTCCGCGCGGCGCGTGGGAGTCCGTTGATCTCGGCCTTGCACTGCTGCGCAGCCGGCGGAGCGTGGTCGGCGCGGCGTGGCTCACGAGTGTCGTGCCGGTGATGGCGATCACGCTGATCGTGCTGCGCGATCACGCAGCGCTCGCCGTGTTCGCGTTGTGGTGGTTGCGGCCGATGTTCGAGCGCGTGCCGCTGTGGGTGCTGTCGCGCGCGCTGTTCGGCGCCGCGCCGAATGCCGCCGAATTCCTGGCGGAGTTGCCGCGGCTGTGGACGCAGTCGCCGGGGCGCGGGCTGTTCCTGCATCGGCTGCACATCGCGCGTTCGCTCGTGCAGCCCGTCACTGTGCTCGAGCGCGCGGAGCGTGCGTCGACGGCGCGCCGCGAGAGCGCGTTGATGCGCGACAGCGGCGTCGTCGTCATCACCGCGTTGCTGTGTCTCGTGTTCGAACTCGTCTTGACCGTCTCGATGTCCGCGCTGATCTACTACTTCACGCCGACGGAGTTCTTGCCGGACTTCTCGCGCTTCACGGACGTCGGCCCGTTGGAGTTCGACTACGGCTGGTTCGTGTGGGTCGTCGCGGCGAGTTGGATCTTCGCCTATTCGATCACCGGACCGGTCAACGCCGCGGCGGGCTTCGCGCTGTACATCAACCGTCGCATGCAATTGGAAGGGTGGGACGTCGACCTCGCCTTCCAACGCATCGCCGCGAGAATCGAGCGCGCGCTGAAAGCGGCGAGCACGGCCGCGACGTTGCTTGTCCTCGCGTGCGTCGCGGCCATGTGCGCGCCGTGCGCGTCGGCGCAAGAACGCGATCCGGGCGTGGTCGCGCGTGAGGTCGTTGCGAACCCCGACTTCGGCGGCGAGATCACGGAGATGTCGTGGTCCTTCGAAGCCGAGGACGCGGACCTGCCTTCGCCGCCGGCCGACTTCGCGTTGTTGGCGGACATCGTCAAGGTCGTGATGTGGACGATCGGCGGCCTGTTGATCGTCGCCGTGATCGTGCTGATCGCGCGCTACGCCGGCTGGATGCGCTCGCGCAGCAAGGCCGACGTCGCCGCCGATGCTCAGAGCCCGACGCACCTGCTCGGCCTCGATTTGCGGCCGGAATCGCTGCCTTCGGACATCGCAGCCGGCGCGCGCGAGTTGTGGCGCCGCGGCGAAGCTGCCGCCGCGCTCGGACTGCTGTACCGCGCCGCGATCTCGCGCTTGATCGAGCGCGACGGGCTCGCAGTCGAAAGCAGCGATACCGAACGCGATTGCCTGCGCCGCGTGCGCGCGCTCGCGGACACCTCGCGCAGCGCGTACTTCGCCGACGTCACCGGCGCATGGCAGATCTGCGCCTACTCGACGTCGCGGCCGAGCGACGAGCACGTCGAAGCACTGTGTGTCGGTTGGAACGCCGTGTTCGATCGGAGCGTTGCGTGACGCGCCGCGCATGGGCCTGGATCGCGGGCGGCGTGGTCGCCGTCGTCGTCGTTTTGATCGGCGTGTGGATCGCCGTCAATTTGCACCGCTCCGAACGCACGCGCGTGTTCCCGCCGAACGCCGAAGCGCGCGCCAATCCGCTGCTCGCATGCAGTCGCGTGTTGAGCGAGCTTGGATTGCCGACGACCAGCGCTGCGTTCCTCGGCCAACTCCCGCCGGTCGATCACTTGCTCGTCCTGCGCACGACCGGGCGGCTCGTGTCGCCGGTCACATCGTCGAACTTGCTCGAGTGGGTGCGCTCCGGTGGTCATCTGATCGTCGTGTGCCCGATGGACGACGGCACGCGCACGGCGCTGCGCGACGACATCAAGGACGGCACTCTCGCTTTGCCGCTCGCCGAGGAGCTCGGTGTCGAATGCGTGACGACGAACGGGAAGTCTGACGAGTGCGCGGTCGAGTTCGACGACGAAGACAGCACCGTGCGCTTCGAGGGTCCGCTCGCCTTCGACGACACCGAGAAGCGCGCCGACGTCGCCACGTACCCGCTCGAAAGCGCGCGTTTGCTGAGCATTTCCGAAGACCGCGGTCGGGCGACTTTCGTCGCGAGCGA
>CAYHRR010000230.1:0-6679 GCA_964358875.1 uncultured Planctomycetaceae bacterium
AGCACGTCTTCGCGCAGTACTACAGCCGCGACCCTGGCTCGACTTCGCAGGTCAACCTGACCGACGCCGTCGAGTTCTTCTTGGAGCCGTGACATGGACGAATCGGTCAAGCGTCGCTGCCGATTCGTTCTGATCTGACTTGTCCGAGGCTGGCTGCGCGTGGGCGTGGCCAGCCTCGTGTGTTTTCGCGAGCAGGGTGTGAGGACGGCGAGTGCGGTCGGACTCCGATGCACGAGGAGCGCGCAGGCTCACAACTCCTCGGCTTCGCTCGCGATCCGCCGTGGCTCTCGATCCGGTTTGTGGACGCGGCGTGAAGCGTGGCTACCTCTGCGGCGGCGCGCACCAGCTCGGCGACGCTGGGTGCGGGGAAATGCGAACAAATTGATCGGTCGCGTGGGCTGTTTGCGTTTGGCCGGCAGGAGCGCCTTGTGCGCGCTGCCCCCCGTCCCTTTTCCGAGGAGCCGACTGCCATGAACAAGCTGGAACTTTGGGCCCTGAGCGCGCTGTCGCTCGGCGCCGTTGCTGCCGCTCAAGAAGCGCCCGCTACCACGAATCGACCGGTGAGCCTGCCCCCGGGCTCGCCTGTGAGCGCGTCCACGGACCTGCCCGTGAGTTTGCTCGCCCCGACGGCCACGCCGCAGAACTTCAACCGCGACATGGGCGCGCCGCAGAGCGTGCCGGTTGCGTTCGATGACGAGGTGCCCGCCGCCGGCGAGGCTCTGATTGAAACCGGCGCACACGGCGACACGCTCGTGTCGCGCGCGAGCGGCAATCCCTACTTCCTCGGCTTCGCCGGCGGGAACTACTTCCCGAGCGCGGACGAGCGCCTCGATCCCGAGCTCGTCGCGCAAGCGTCGCTCGCGCAGGCGAACGGTCGCGCCGAGACCTTCGGCTTCGTGATGTTCGGCAAGCGCATGACGCAAGCGCGCGTCGAAGCGCTAAAGGCGCTCGGCGTGCGCGTGCTCGAGTTCCATCCGCACTACTGCCTCAAGGTCGCGCTGCCCACGACGCAGCTCGACAACATCGCCGCGCTCGACTTCGTGCGCTGGCTCGGCGTCGCGCGGCCTGCGCAGAAGATCCATCCGCGCGTCGCGACGTTGACGCCGGGGGACGACGGTCGCCTCGCGCTGTACGTCGACGTGTTCGAGTCCGATCTCGGGCCGCAGTCGACGAAGGAGCCGGTGGCGACGGCGATGCGCGCCGACAACGGCACGGTCTCGCCCGCCGGCGACATCGGCGCGCTTCCGTCGCGCGTGCACAGCAACGGTCGCGCGCACAAGGCGCTGACGGCACTCGGCGTCGAAGTCATCGAGTACGTCGAGACGATCAAGGCCTTCCGCGTGCGCTGCGTGCCGCAACAAGTCGAAGCGCTCGTCGCCCAGGACTTCGTGCAGTTCGTCGAGGCCGACCTCGAGAAGAAGCTGACTCACGACGAGTCGACGCCGATGATCGGCACCGACTTCTCGCGCGCCTACTACTCCGGCAACTCGAGCGGCCAAGTCACGATCGGCCAAGCCGACAGCGGCGTCGACGCGTCGCACTGGGCGCTCGGCATCGCGGCCTGGGGCTGGGACTTCACAGGCCTGGGCAATCCCTTCGCGGACGGTTGCGAGCACGGCTCGCACGTGATGGGCACGATCCTCGGCAACGGTTCGGGCAGCTTCTCCGCGAGCTTGAAGGGCGTGTCCCCGGGTCTCGCGCGCGGCGACGGCACCAGCCGCGCCTACATCTCGCGCATCTTCAACAACAGCTGCGGCTGGGGCGGACCTGCGCTCGCGACGCTGTTCAGCGTGAACCAGGGCTCGTATTGGGACGGCTACGCGTACTCGATCAAGCCGCAACTCGTCAGCAACTCGTGGGGTTCGTCGGGCATCGGCTGGATCGGCAGTGAGGCCGACGCGCGCACGATCGACAACGAAGTCTTCAACCAAGACCAGCTGTACTTGTTCGCCGCCGGCAACGACGGCTCGGGCTCGTCGACGATTCTGCTCGAAGCCACCGCCAAGAACGCGCTCAGCATCGGCGCGGTCGTCGACTACTACGCGCCCTCGGGTTTCCCCGGCGCGGTCGCGGACTTCTCGAGCCGCGGGCCCTGCGGCGACGGCCGCTGGAAGCCGAACGTCGTCGCGCCCGGTACGAGCATCCGTTCGGTCGACGCCAACTCGACCACCGGCTATCGCGATCTCAGCGGCACCAGCATGGCGACGCCGCACGTCGCCGGACTCGCCGCGCAGATCACCGACGCGATGTCGTGGTTGCGCTACCAACCCGAAGGCATCGCCGCCGTGTTGATGTCGAGCGCCGAAACGAAGGCCAACGCGCTGTTGACCCTGCCGTCGGACTCGCACTTGCGGAACTACGGCACAGGCCGCGTTCAGGCGCAGAAGGCGATCTTCGGGAGCTCCGATTACTACTGGAACACCTGGGTTTTCGACGCGCCCTGGTACGCGAGCCCGCTCGGTGATTTCACCGTGCCCGCCAACACGTCGCGCATCACGGTGTGCATGAACTACTACGAGCCCGCGTCGTCGGCCGGCGACGGACAAGCGCTCGTCAACAACTGGGACCTGTACATCGACGATCCGATCAACGGCATCGATCCCGCGCAAAACGGCGGCGACTGGGTCGCGCAGCAAAGCACGCTCGACAACTGCGAGATTCGCTCGCTCAACAATCCCACGCCCGGCGTGTGGCGCTGGAAGAGCTTCCCGCAGGCCGCGACGTTGTTCAGCAACGTGAAGATGTCGGTGTGCGTGACCTTCGAGATCAACAGCGCGACCTGCAACCCGACCTATGACGTTTACGGCTACACGAACTACGCGCAGCCCAATCAAGCGGTCGACATCTACGCGCAGGTCAACAACTACAACGGCCTAGCCTCGGGCGTGTCGCTCGACGAGTACGACAGTGGCGCGACGATTCTCCAATCGGAGGGCTCGCTGTACGACGGATCGACGACCGATCACACGACGAATCAAAGCGGGGGCCGCGACGTCGAGCTCGGTGACATCGCGCCGTACTACGGTCGTTCTCAGCGTTGGCGCGTCAGCTGGCCGACCGAGGGCAATCACTACCTCGGCGCGTACATGGACATCGACAACTACGGTTACGTGTACGACTCGGTCAGCGTCATCGTCGACGCCACGCCGCCCTCGTCAGTGGTCCTCAACTCGAGCTCGCACACCTCGATGGTGTGGTCGAACGACACGACGATCGACATGTTCTGGAGCACGCCGGCGGACAACCTCTCGGGCGTCGCGGGCTACTCGTTCGCGACGTTTGCCGGCGGGATTCCGCTCGATCCGGGCAACAGCATGAACATCGGCAACGTCAACAGTGCGACCTTCGGAGTGCTCAGCAGTTCGTCGGCGATCTACGTGTGCGCACGGCCGGTCGACAATTGCGGCAACTGGACCACCGGTTACTCGTGGGCCGCGCCGTACCTCGTCGATGCGGTCGCTCCCGGCGCGCCGGGCGGACTGCAATCGTCGACGCACTCGGCGGGCTTGCAGAGCTGCTCGACCAACGTGACCGCGGTGTGGGCCACGTCCGTCGATTCGCACTCGGGTCTCGCCGGTTACGCCGGCGTGTGGGACACGTCGCCTTCGACGGTGCCGAGCGGCGCGCTCAACATCGGCGCAGGCGCGACGAGCTACGCGGTGAACATCGGTTCGTCGGCGAGCGCGCGCTACTTCCACTTGCGTGCGAAGGACAACGCCTCGAACTGGGGCACGACGGCGCACTTCGGCCCCGTGTACGCCAATGCGAGCTCGGTCGCGACCTACTGCACGGGCAAGACCAACTCGCTGGGCTGTGTGCCGTTCATCACCTTCGCGAACCAGCCCGACAAGAGCGCGGGCACCTTCACGGTCAACTGCAACAGCGTGCTCAACCAACAAAACGGGTTGATCATCTGGGGCCACGCCGCGATCGCCGTGCCTTTCCAAGGCGGCACGTTGTGCGTCGGCTCGCCGCTCGTGCGCGGTCCGTTGATCGGCAGCGGCGGCGCAGGTTCGGGCAGCTCGTGCACGGGCGCCTACAGCCACGTGTTCACGACCGCCTACATGAACGCTTGGGGCATCAACCCCGGCAACACGCTGTTCGCGCAGTTCTGGATGCGCGACCCGCCGATCGCGAGCACCACGGGACTGAGCAACGCATTGCAGTTCACCGTCTGCGAGTGAACTGAGTTCGCGCACGTTCATGCGGGGCGGCTCCGAGCGATCGGAGTCGCCCCGCTGTCTTTGGTGAAGTGCGCGCGAGGTCGCGCTGCGCATTGCCGGCGGGCGTCACGACGCTCGCGCGTCGTCAGAGTTCACGGAGTGCCGGCGGCTTGCGCGCGGGAACGCACGCGGCACGCGCGCCGCGGTGGATTGAGCTCGCGTCGGGTCGACGGTCGAGTGCGAGCGGCTCGGCGAAAGCGCGACATGACGGAAACGTCACTCAAAAAAAAAACGCTGCTCATGAGCAAGATGCGCGGCGTCGACGCGCTCAGCCCGCTTCGACGTCTCGCGAACGGTTCCTCGCACGACCTATCCCAGGTCAAGCCGTTCATTCCGCTCCTACGGCTGCTCGGAGGTTCGCATGATCTCTCGACTCTCGCCCCGCGCCATTTCAGCCGGGGTTTTCGCATGTTTCTGCCTGCTGGCCGCATCCGACTCGGCGTCGGCTGCTCCTCAGACCGGTGGGGAGATTCTCAGCGGCGACGTCTATCCCGCCGACTGCGCGGCGACGTTCAACAACTTGCGCGCGGCGATTCGCTACGCCGGACCGAACGCTGGCACCACTCCGAGTGAAGTGATCGAAATCTGGCAACTCACGGGCGCGGGGGTGCCCGGGCTTCCGGTGCAGACCTACGGGGCGGCCAACGGGCTCATCGCTGGAAACCAAACGGGCCTCGGCTCCTCGGGCTACCAGCCGTCCGACCGCATCGAGTTGACCAACGTCAACGGCGCTTCGATCGGGTCGGGAGACTCCGGCGTCATCCCCGGCAACGGCGACGACAAGACCTATGTCGACATCTTCACCGTTGTGGCACCCTTCTCCGTCGTGCACCACACCATCAGCCCGTTGAGCGTCGCCTCGTGGGCCACCACGCACGCGGGCCTCGCGAACGATGTCGCGATCACGCGCGATGGCGCCTTTGCGGTGGTCAACAGCGACAACTGGATCCACGTGTTCAACATGGGCACCGGCGCGAACGTGGCAGCGTTCAACATTGGCGACAAGGACTACAGCACTGGTCCCAACCCGCCCTCAGGGTGGAATCGCCCGTGTTCGCCGAACAAGGCCGTCGACTCGGTCGCTGTGACCAATGACCGGGCCATCGTGACCACGGCGCGACTGAATGCCGCTGGCTATCTGACGACGTGGGTGTACATCATCGACCTCGGCACGTTGACCGTCGCGCTCCAGTACGAAATCGTCACGGGGTTGAGCGGCGGCGGCGACGGACAGAGTGACGATCGACCGCACGATGTCGCGACCGCAGGGAAGACCGAGGACATGGCCGTGGTGACCACCACGCACGCTGTCGCGTTGTTCGATCTCGTCGCGGACCAGGTCTTGGGCCAACCGGCGGTCGATGCGAGCTGGTCGCGCAAGTACCAAAAGCAAGTCGACTCGGTCGAGGCGTCCGACTTCGATGCCGTCGTGATCCAGGACTGGAAGAGCCCGGCGGGGTTGACGTTCTGGGATTGCGATGTGTTCCGCATCAGCCGTACGACGGCCCCGTTCTTCCAGAAGCTCGCCGGCTACCGCGATCTCAACTCGACCACCACCTATCCTCCTCCGCCCGAGAGCCATGCGCACGACTTGGCCTTGGACAAGGAGTACGACCGCGCGGTTGTGCGAACCTCGGTCGAGAACGTCATCATCGCGCCCCTGATCATTCCGCCGACGGTCGCGACGATCATCGCGTCGCCCGGTGGATCGGACGCGTACGCGTACGAGGCGTTTGGCACGCTGCCGAACCAGGCCGTGTTCAGCTCTGACTCCGTCGTGATCTCCACGTTGCCGAACGGAAATCTGATGGCGGCGACCATCGGCGGCCGCCCAAACGCACTCACCGGCGTCTACGAGGGCTGCGTCGACCTCATCCAACTCACGCCGGGTCCGGTATCGCTGGTTCAGTTCACGATCACGTCGAACGGCGCTCCGTTCTTCAACCTGGGCTGCGTTCCGCTTGACCTCGCGATCTCGCTCGACCACACGGAGGTCATCGTCAAGAGTGCTGATGCCTGGGGGGATTCGCCAGCATCGCCGGGCGCCGACATCGTTCGAGTGAACCTGGCTTCGAGCACCGCTGGGCCGAGCTTCGGCGGCTCACTCGCCACGGTGATGGGCCAGGACTCGATCGCAGCGCCGGCAAGCGGGTTTGTGAGCACGCTCAAGCGAATCGTAACCATCTACGAGGACGCTTGGTCAGCGGTCACGCACGGCTACGTCCACATCGCGCACTGAGCGCAGGCCCGAAGTTTTGACGCGCAGGTCGGGCAAGAAATCCCGACCTGCGCATACTGATCTCGACCAAAACTCCCCATGCCCTGGGTTGCCGCCATGCAGTTCCATTCCAAGCGTTCGATGCCGTGCGTTCGCGCCTCAAGCGCCGTGCTTGTGCTTGGACTTGTTGTTGCTTCAGCGCACGCACAATCGACATGCGCCCCTGTGCCGACCGTGT
>CAYHRR010000231.1:0-6675 GCA_964358875.1 uncultured Planctomycetaceae bacterium
CGTCGAGATCGGACAGCGAGTCGGTGAGGAACAGGACGTTCATGGGCGCGTGGCGGCGCAGGATAGCCCTACGCGCGAACTCCTACGATCGACCGCTGTCGCGCTCGAAGCTGAGCGGCGTAGCTTCACGCGCCGCGCGCCGCCATCCAACTCAGGATGCGTTGCGCGCGAGCGTCCCAAGTGTGCTGCGGCGCGCGACTGCGAAAGCGTTTCGCGATCGCGCCGCGCAAGCGCGCATCGTCGAGCAGTTTCCGAAGGCCCTGCGCCAAGGCGCCTGCGTCGTCGGGCGCCACGAGCCACGCGTCCTCGCCGTGCGTCAACAGCTCGCGCAACGACGGCACGTCGGCGGCGACCAGCCGCCCGCCGAGCGCCATGGCTTCGAAAAGCTTGAGCGGCGAGGTGTAGCGCGCGCTGATCGCGGGCTGAGTACGATTCGGCACGACCGCGATGTCGGCGGCGACGAGGTAGTCGACGACGCGCTCCGGCGGCTGAAAACCTTCGATGCGCACGTGACTCAATCCCGCGGCGCGTCCGCGCAAGCGCGCGACATCCGCTTCCATTCCGCCCGCGATGACGATCGTCACGTCGTTCAACTCGCGGGCGGCGTCGACAAGCAGATCGACACCCTTCCATTCGAGCAGTCCGCCCGTGTACACGACAACGCGCGCAGCCGGATCGAGCCCGAGTTTGCGGCGCGCGTCGGCGCGCGTCGGCGGATTCGCAAAGCGCGCGGACTCGTAGGCGTCGTGCTCGACAAGGATTTTTTGCGCGTCAACGCCTAAGGCGAGCAGATCATCGCGCACGCCGCCCGAGATCGCGACGACGCCGAGCGAAGCCTGCGCCGCGGCGTGCAACCACGCGCGCCGCGTCCCGCCGTCGGGCACGCGGTGCAGCTCGAGGAACACCGCTGCGTAACCGCGGCGCGTCAATTGGTGCGCGCACTCGATTTCGCGCGAGAGCACGGCGGCGCCGAGGTGCGAACGCAACACGGCTTTGGCGGCGTTGGCCGAGAACGACAATTCCTGCAGGCGCGCCGGCCAGAACTGCAGGAAGCGCGGCACGCGCTCGATCCAATCGACGCACGCGATCGCGTTGAGCGATGGGCGCTCGCCCTGCGGCACCTGGTAGTGCTCGAATAGGTCGCGCCCCGCCGGTAGAGCAGGAGTGCGAGCCCGTCGCGCGTACATGAGATGCGTGCGCGCGCCTGCGCGCGCGAAGGCGCCCGCCGCCTGGATCACTTGCAACGACTGCGCGCGCTCCGACGGCAAGCGCGCGTTGGCGACCAGCACAAGTTCCGAGGGCCCGCTCACTGCTGCTACTGCGGCTTGCGCTTGTCGCCGACGCCGCCGAAGTAGCCGAGGTCGTCCAGGCGTTTCCTCAGCTGCTGCTTGTCGCGTTCGGACATGATCACGTCGGTGATCGGAATCGGCAGCGTCGCGTCCCACTGTTGGAGCACGCGGAGCAGACGCGCGACCTGCTCGTGCTCGGGCGTGAACGCGTTGCGCACTTCGCCTGGATCGCGCACGAGATCGAACAGGCGCGGCACCAGCTTGTCCGTCGCCAACTGCGCCGGAGTGCGGCCCTCGAGCGCGCCTTCGGTCGACACGATCAGCTTCCATTCGAGGTCTTGCACCGACATCTCGACGCCGTTCTCTGCAAACGAGTAGGGCTTGGCCGCCGCGCTTTCGCCGCGCGCGAGTGCGACGAGCGATGCACCGTCGAGCGTGCCGTAGCTGCGGCCGCGTTCGTCCGCGCGCGCTTCGTGCGGCGCGACGAGCCCGAGCAACTCGGCGACCGTCGGCACGATGTCGACCGACTCGACCAGAGCGCCGACGCGTGCCGCTTTGGGCAACTTGCGCGGCCACGACATGATCAACGGCACGCGCAGATTGGTCTGGAACATGTGGTTGTGCTCCCACACGTCGTGATCGCCCAGTTCCTCGCCGTGATCGGCGGTGTAGATCACGAGCGTGTTCTCGAGCACGCCTTGGCGCTCGAGTTCGTCGAGCACTTGTGCGAGCTGCCGATCGGCGTGCGCGACGCCGCCGTAGTACAGGCCGCGAATTTGTGCGACGTCCGCTGCGTTCGGCGTGACGAGTCCCGCTTCGATCGCCTGGGCGTGGTCCGAGCGGAACGTCGTCGCCGGACCCGCGTACTGCGGATCGCAGTATTGCGCGCGGAACTCCGCCGGCGGGTCGTAAGGCGTGTGCGTCGAAAACGTGTGCAGCATCGCGAAGAAACGCTTGTCGCCGTTGGCGCGCAACCAAGCCGACGCCTCGTCCGCCGCCGGCGCGTCCTGAAAGCGTTGCTCGACCTTGCAGCGCAGGATGTACAGCACGAGCTCCGAGCGGAACACGCTCCACGGATCGTCGAGGTCGACCAACTCGTGGCCGAGAAACGCTTCGTAATAAGAATCGAAGCCGCGCATCAAACCCATGGCCTGCGACAAAGCGCCGGTCATGAACGTGACGCAGTGATAGTCCTGCGGCTCGAGCCGGCCGCCGCTGGCGAACGCGCCCGTCTTCAAGTGCGCTGCCAGCGTGATGTTGTCGGCCATGCGCGCGTCGGCGGTCATCTTCACGAAACCGTGGCGGCGCGAGTACTTGCCGGTGAACAGCGAACCGAAGCTCGAGCCGGTGAACGGCGCCTGCACCATCGCGCGCTCGAAGACGACGCCGTCGGCTGCCAGTCGATCGACGCGCGGCGTCTTGACCACGCTGCTGCCGTAGCAACCGAGCACGTCGGCGCGCATCGCATCGTTGACCACGAGCAGGATGTTGGGCAGTTCGCGATTGCGCTCGTTGATCCGCCCGAGCGCGCTGCTCCCGCCGCCGCTGCGCAGCAGGAACACGCCGCCGCCGAGCCAGGCCGTCACGACGACGACTGCGAAGGCGCGACGCAGCGAGCCGGGCATGCGGCGCACGAGCAACGAAGCGCCGCGCCCGATGGCGAGCGCCGCGGCGAGCAGCGCCACGGCGACGGCGATGCGCTTGGGATCGCTTGCGGGCAGGCCGTAGAAAAACAGCGGGCGCGTCCACCAATACAAGTCGAGGAACAACGCCGCTCCGAGTGTCAACGCGGTCAACGTCGCCAAGCGTTGTTCGGCGCTCTTCGCCGCAAAGCTCCGGTGCAGCAGCAGCGCGAGCGCTCCCGCGACGCCGATCCACACGGCGCTGTAAACGCACGTCGTTGCCGCGAGACATCCGAGCCAATCGAGGCCGCTGCGCGACCCTGTGCGCATTCCCGCCGCGATGCCGTCGGCGATGCCGATCGCGAAACCCGTTGCGCCGCCGGCTTGCACAGCGGCGCGTAGAGTCGCGACCAAGCCGCCGTTCGCCTGCTCATGCGGAGTGTTCACAGCGTGGACCGAGCGTAACGAGGTGTGTGCTTCATGTCAGTCGATAGCTCAAGGTGTGCGAGCCGGCTGCGCCTTCGACGCGCTCGGTAGCGGCGGCCGGCCAGTTGTAGACGAGGTTGCGCACGCCTTCGGCGCCGAGGCGCTCTTCGTTCACGCACAGCCCGCGCCCGTCGATCGCGAAACGGCGCAACAGCGTCGTGTTCGGCACGCGCTCGCCTCCGCGCCAGGCCAGGGCGCTGCGCAGCGTGACGCCGCTCGCGTCGAAGACGAGTTGCGCTTCGCGATCGAAGCCGCTCGAGACCTCGCTCGAGGCGAAGCCGAGCACGCCGCGTCGCCACACGTCGAACGGTGCGCCGAACGCCGCTGCGTAGCGACCGCCGCGCGCATGGTTGCGTGCGAGCCACAACGAAAAACGCAGCGCGCTCGCGCCGTGCTCCCACCCGCGGCTGAACTTGAATGCGCCCGCCCGCCCGCTCCACTCCGCGTCTTGTTGCGCGGCCAAGCGCGTGCGTGTCACGAGCAGTGCACCGTCGCTCTTGCGCACAACACGCAACAGGCCGCCGCCGTGCGGACTTCCGTGATGCACGTTGTAGGGCGGCCGCGCGCCGCGAACCCAGGCCACGAGCACTGCGTCCTCGAGCCGCACGAGTTGCGCGTCCGCGAAATGCCGCACGGCGGGCGCGCTCCGCGGAGTGCTCGCCTCGCGCGCCGACAGTTCTTCGAGATCCGGCAGAGCGCGCGCGATCCACTCCGCGTGGCACGCCCAAAACACGGGGCATTGATAGCTCTTGCCGCGCCCCGGTGCGTCCATGTGGCTGCGCGGCACGCCCTCCTCCGTGAGGTGCGCGACCCACGTTCGAAAGGCGCGCAAGGCCGTGCGTCCGAAGTGCGGTTGCGCGTAGACCCGCGCGGCGCGCGCCAGCGCGAAGACATCGAACACATGGCTCGCGACTTCGTATTCCGCGCCCCAGTACCAGGGCTTCGCCTCGATCAACCCGCACTTGATTCCGTCGGGACCGTGCAACGCCTCGGCGAAGTCGAGCGCGGTGTACAGCGCGCCCGCGAACAAGCGATCGGTCGGCTCGCGGCCGAGTCGTTCGAGCGCGTAAAGCGTGAAGGCCGGAATGCGCGAGTGATAGAAGGCCGACGCGTCCGACGCGCCCGGATGCTCCGCGCCCCATTCGAGCGGGTGGTACGGAAAACTCCCGTCGTGATTCTGCGCACCCTCGAGGGCTCCGATCGCTTCGATCGCTGCGGCTTCGAGCACCGGATCCCGCGCCAGTCGCCAGGCTGCTGCGAGTCCGGTCAGTCCCCACGCGCGCTGCGCGGGAATGCCTTTGTCGAGCACCGCGTAGCGCAAGTACGTGCGCGCATGCAACACGCTCGCGTCGCGAAAGGCCTGCGCGTCGTCAGCCGTCAGTTCCGTCGCTAGCAACTCGACGAGTTCGGCCAAGGCCGCACTGCACGCGCCTCCGTCGATCACCGCGTTCGAGCTGTTGAAGGGATCGTGGCGACCGGGCCAGAACGTGTGGCACTCGCTCGTGCCTTCGCGGCGCAGATTTGCGACGAGCCGACGGCCCTGCTGGATCGCCGCCGCGACGTAGGTCGAGCGCCGTTCGGGTGCGTCGTACAGCGCAAGTCGCGCAGCGAGCACGGCGGCGCCGGCGCTCTTGCCGGTGTGCTCGAGCTTGTGCTCCGGACACACGATGCGTCCTTGCGCGTCGCGCAACGACAGCAGCCAAGCGAGCACGCGCCGCAACGGCTCGAGCAGCTCCTCGCGAATGCGCGGGTGGGAGCTCATCCGTGCGCCTCCATTTCGCGCACGAGGCGCGCCATCAACGCGTCGACCTCGTGATCGCGCGCGACGAGCGTTCGCAGACGAGCGCTCAGCTCTTTGCGCGCGGCGCTCGGCATGCGCAGCAACGCCTCGACTCGATCGGCGAGCGCGTTGCTGTCGCCGGAAGCGAACATCAAGCGCTGCATGTCGGCACCGAGTGCTGCAAACAGCCGCGGAAAGGCCTCATTGCACGTCACCGCCGGCCGCGCGCAAGCGAGGGCTTCGAGCACGACTTTGTCGACGCTTCCCGTGCGACTCGCGCTGACCAGCAGCGTGCTGCGACGGTAGAACGGCGGCACATCGCGGTAGGCCACGGCGCCGTGCAACGTCACGCGTTCGCGCAAGCGCAACGTTGCGATGCGCGCCTCGACCTTGCGCGCGTAGTCACGATCGCCTTCGGCCAGACCCGCACCGACGAGGTCGAGATGCACGTCGAGGCCGCGCGCGACCAACGCCCCGAGGGCCTCGACGATCGTCAGCGGGTCCTTCGCTTCCGTCATGCGCCCCACACTCAGCAGGCGCGCGGGAAACGTCGGCTCGACGCCGCGCTCCGCGAAGTGCTCCAAGTCGATGCCGTGGCCGGTGACCACGCGCTTGGGCGTGTCGAGGCGCAGCGATTCCTCGCTCGCAGTGAACAGCTTGTCGACGAGAGCTGCGGCGCGGCGCAGGCGCTCGTCGACGGTGCCGTGCGTGTACCACAGGTACTGACGAGCGCCGGCGCGACGCGCCGTCCCACTCGCGAGCAGCGTGTAGCGCGGCACCATGTGCGCGAACACGACGTCGAAACCGTCGCGCAACAGCGCTTCGCGCAAGAACGAGCGGTTGCGCAGGTAGCGACCGATGTAGCCCTTGCGCCCGACTTCGCGCACGTCGACGTTGCCCGGCAGACCCTGTGCGTCGCCGACTTCGAGCGCCACGACGCGCACGCGTTCGCAGCGCGCCGCAAGCCCTTCGATCCAGCGCGGCACGAAGCCGAGCACCGCGTCGCCGCGATCGAACACCTGCGTCAGGAACAGCACCTTCACGGCGTCACACCCGCGATCCGTTTCAAGCCCTCGGCGTAGCCGCGAATCACGCTCGCGTACTCGAAGCGCAGCGTGTCCTCGCGCGCCGCTGCGCCCATGCGTCGCCGCGCGGGCTCGTCGCCGAGCATGCGCTCGAGTGCCTGCGCGAGACTCGCCGTGTCGAAGCCGCACCTCGCACCGTTGACTCCGTCGCGCACGAGTTCGTTCATCATCCCAACCGGCGTGCTGACGACCGGCGTGCCGCAAGCCATCGCCTCGACCGTGAAGCGCGGTCCGCCTTCGCACGACGACGCGCACACGACGACGCGCGAACGGCGGTAGATCTCGGCCAAATCCTCGGGTCGCGCGACCCACTCGACGAAGCGCGCGCGAGTCCCGAGTCCGCGTGCGGCCGCCCGCCGCATCGTCGACTAGAGCAGCGGCCCCATGCCAACGAACCCTGCGGTCGGTGCTCC
>CAYHRR010000232.1:0-6675 GCA_964358875.1 uncultured Planctomycetaceae bacterium
GCGCCGCCGTGCCGATGCGCGCGAGGCCGAGTCGCGCCATCTCCGCGATCGTGCGGCTCTCGCGCTCGCGTTCGAGCTCGGCGTATGCGCGGTGCGCAGCGCCGAAGCTGCGCGTGTTTTCGGCGTCGCGCGCCGCTCGAAAGAGCTGCGCCTCGCGTTCCAGCGTCGACCAACTCGGCGGACGCGCGCTGTCGGGCAGCGCTTCGCGCCCGCGCGAGAGGTGCTCGACGAAGCTCGCGGCGTCGTGCATGCCGGGGAAGCGATAGAGGATCGCGCCGTCGGCGGCGAGCACGTCGAAACGCGGATAGCCGCTCGCCAAGACCTCTTCGATCGCCGCAGCGTCCGCTTCCGTGTAGTCGACGATCACCGGCACGTAATCGTCGAACAGCGCGAGCACGCCTTCGTCGCGCAGACCTTCCGCGCGCATTTCGATGCACAGCGGGCACGTGTCGAACATGCCCCACAAGAGCACGGGTCGATCGGCGACGCGCGCGATCGCGAAGCCGGTCGCGACGTCGTCGATCCACTGCACTTCGCCGCCCGCGACGCTCGTGTAGCGCGCGAGTTCCGCGGGCAATTCGGCGACCTGCGCCGGCTGCGACGCTGCTTCGAGCGATATCGCGGTCAGCGCGAGCGTGTGCGTCGCGGCGTTCGAGCGCGCGACGAAGAACCACGTCGCGCAAGCGGCGATCAACACAGCGGCGGCGGCGGCGACGCGGCGCTGCTTGGACGGAACGGACGCGCGCGCCGGAGCCGCATCGCGTTGCAGCGCGGCGCTCAACTTGTCGAAGGTCAGCGCGCTCGTCGGCGGTTCATCGCGCACGGGACGCGTCAATTCGTGCAACGCGCGCCAATCGTCGGCGAACTCGCGCAAGGTCGCGTCGTGCGCCAACTCACGTTCGTGCGCAGCCGCTTGCGCCTCGTTGTCGAGACCGAGCGCGTGCGCGCGCACGCGATCGAACGGACGCTCGTTGGGGGATCGGTTGGGTTCCATCGGGTTCACCAGGCGGGCAGGCTGCTGCGGTAGGGCCGCAGGCGTTCGGCGAGCAGCTTCGTCGCGCGCGCGAGGCGCGTTTCGACGGTTTTCAGCGGGGTTTCGGTGATCGCCGCGATTTCGGAGCAGCTCAGGCCCTCGCAACGAAAGAGCACGAAGGTCTCGCGCGCGCCGTCCGGCAAGTCTCCGACCGCTTCGCGCACGCGCGCGACGAGGAACTCGATCGATTCGCGATGCTCGATCGATTCGCGGTGCTCGATCGATTCGCGGTGCTCGATCGATTCGCGATGTTCGAGCGCTTCGGTCGACGCGCAGCTCGCGAGCGCCGCTCCATCGGGATACGCGTGCTGCTCCACGCTCGTCATCGGGCCGAGGCGCGCGCGGCGATCGCTGCGCGTGCGCGAGTTGAGGTAGGTGCGGAAGGCGATGCGTTTCAGCCAACCCTCGAGGCTGCCGCGCGAGTCGAATTGAGCGCGCTTGCGCCACACGATGAGAAACGTCTCCTGCAGGAGGTCGTCCGCATCCGTCGCATTGCGCGTCAAGCGGTACAGGAAGCGGAACAGGTCGTCCCTGTGGCGCTCGAACAGCTCGCGGAAGGCGTGTTGCGTCAGTTCCGTCACGATGCAGGCACCCCAGACGGACCGTGCGGGTCGTCCGTCCGACAAGGCGGCGCGAGATAGTGAGGCGTGCACGACGAGTTACGAGTACGAGTCACGGTCCCGTTCCGTTGCCGCGGCGAAGGCCGTCTGTTCCGCAATCCTGCCGCGAGTGCAGACAACGCGAGGCGCGCGTTCCCCCGCTGTTTTCAGGGAAAATTCGCGCCGCTCGACCGGCAACGCCGGCGCCGCCGCTCGCTCCACGGGCCACGTCCGCTCTCGCGCGGCGCCGCGCGATGCGTTCAGATGGAACCCTCCATGAGCGCCATCCTTCGAGTAAGCGGGCTGTACAAGTTCTTCGACGCACGCGACGGAGCCACTCCGGTGCTGCGCGACGTTTCCTTCGACGTCGAGGCCGGCGAGTTCGTGTGCGTGATGGGGCCGAGCGGATCGGGCAAGTCGAGCTTGCTGCACATCCTCTCGGGGCTCGACGCGCCGAGCGGCGGTTCCGTCGCGCTCGCCGGCAAGAACTTGGCGCAGCTCACGGAGGCCGAACGCACGCTCACGCGGCGCGCGCAGGTCGGGTACGTGTTCCAGTTCTTCAATTTGCTGCCCAACTTGACCGTCCTCGAAAACGTCGGGCTGCCTCTGGCGATCCAGGGCGCGCGCCCGGCGGAGCGCGAGGCGGACTTGATGAAGCTGTTGTCGCGCCTGGGCCTCGGCGGCAAGCACGACAGCTTTCCGCACCAGCTTTCGGGCGGCCAAATGCAGCGCGTTTCGATCGCGCGCGCGCTCGCCGGCGGCCAGCCGCTCTTGTTGTGCGACGAGCCGACAGGGAACCTGTCGCAGAAGGCCGGGCTCGAAGTCATGCAGCTGCTTCGCAAGGTCTGCGACGAGGACGGCAAGACCGTGGTGCTCGTCACGCACAACCCGCGCGACGCGACCTTTGCCGATCGGCTGATGTTCCTGGTCGACGGCGCGCTCGACGCCGGCCACGAGTTGCGCGGGCCGGGGCTCGACGTCGAGCGCATCCACGCCGCGCTCGCAGCGCTGCACGTCTGAGCACAGGTGCGTATCCTGGGCGCCGCTTAGAACCCCTCGAACCGAAGGAGCCTCACATGAAGCGTTGGTGGATACCTGCTGCGGCGTTGTGCGGAGCGTTCGCGCTCCCCTTGTTGGCGCAAGAGACCAAGAAGGGCGACACACCGCCCGTCGAGGCTCCGAAGAAGAGCGAGTCCTTGAAGCTCGGCGCGACGGTCGACGAGAAGCTCGAGTTGACCGACTTCGACGGCAAGGCGCTGTCCTTCAAGGAACTGCGCGGCAAGGTCGTGATCGTGCATTTTTGGTCGGACCGCTGCCCCGCCGAGAAGCACGCCGATCCGGTGATGAAGCAACTCGAGGCCTACTACAAGGGCAAGGACGTCGTGATCGTCGGCGTGTGCTCGAACCAAAACGAACTCGGCGACGAGCCCGCCAAGGACGCGGATCGATCGAAGGCCTACACGAACTTCCGTGAGAAGCAGCGCACGGCCGGATTGACGCATCGCATGTTCGTCGACCACGGCAACAAGATCAGCGCGCTGTTCGCCGCGGGAAGCACGCCGCATTGCTTCGTGATCGACGCCAAGGGCGTGCTCGCCTATTCCGGCGCGCTCGACGACGACATGTCGGGCGCCAAGGGCGACGCGGCCACGGTGTACGTCAGGGACGCGGCCGATGCGCTGCTCGCCGGCAAGGACGTCGAGGTCAAGGAAACGCGCGCCTACGGGTGACGCATCAAGACCAAGAGGTGATCGTCCCGTGCGGATGATCCGAACGAATTCGATGTTGTCGATCGGCGGCGTCGCTGTGCTGTGTGCGCTCCTAGCGGGGTGCGCAGAAAGCCCGGCGGCGCCGCGCGTGGAACTGGGTGGAAGGGTCGCGGTCGAGGCGGCGCTCTCCGAGCACGCAGGTCACGCGGTGTTGCTCAATATCTGGGCGACTTGGTGCGAACCCTGCGTCGAGGAACTGCCCGATCTCCTCGCCGTCGGCGACCAATTTCGTGACGAAGGCGGCGTGGTGCTGAGCGTGAGCTACGACTTGATGGTGCCCGATGTCGAGCGCGCCACGATCGCCGCGCGCGTCGAGCGTTTTCTGGCTGCGCGCAAGCTCGCCCTGCCGACCGTGATCTACGACGCGCTCGACACCGCGGCGCTCGACGAACGCTTCGCCCTGCCCGGTCCGATTCCGGTCACGCTCGCTTTCGATCGCAGCGGCGCGCTCGTCGACCGCGAAGACGGTCCCTGTGATCGCGCGCGCTTCGAAGCGCTGATGCGTCGGGCCCTCGCGCGCTGAGGCACGGCCCGCGCGCGTCGGAAGGGTGGAAGGAACTTCGCTGGGCACGCGACGCGCGTTGCGAATCTGAACAGGCCTTGCGGGTGAGCCGAGTCCGGGACCGATCGCGGTGGGACCCCAACGTCGTGCGCGCCCCGCCCCTCACGGCGCGCCGGAGCACGTCCCCGATGAACTCTCGCATCATCCGCTTCACCGCGGTTCTGTTCGCGTTGGCCGTGCTGTCCACGCCGGCGCAGGCACGCTCGCCTCAACAGGGCGAGGACCTGACCGAACTCGACTTGGAGCAGTTGATGGACCTCGAGGTCGAGGTGACTTCGGCGACGCGACGCGCGCAACCGCTCGCCGATGTTCCCGGCGCGATCTTCGTGCTAACCAACGAAGATCTGCGACGCAGCGGCGCCGACAGTTTGCCGGAGGCACTGCGGCTGGTGCCGGGCATGCAGGTCGCGCGCTTGGACGCCAATCGCTGGGCCG
Organism: uncultured Planctomycetaceae bacterium; assembly: GCA_964358875.1. Lineage (GTDB taxonomy): Bacteria > Planctomycetota > UBA1135 > UBA1135 > CAYHRR01. The sequence continues at coordinate 4,399 of CAYHRR010000232.1, forward strand.
TGACCGCGCGCGGGTTCAACGATCAGTTCTCGAACAAGCTGCTGATCCTGATCGACGGACGCACGGTCTACACGCCGCTGTTCTCAGGTGTTTTCTGGGAAGCCTTGGACGTGCCGATCGACGACATCGAGCGCATCGAAGTGATCCGCGGACCGGGTGCGGTGATGTGGGGCTCGAACGCCGTCAACGGCGTCATCAGCGTGATCACGCGTTCGGCCCACGACACCAAGGGCGGCTTCGCCAGGCTCGAAGGTGGCACGGAGCAACTCGCCGGCGGAACGCTGCGCTACGGCGCCGAAATCGCACCCGGCGCGGACTGGCGCGTGTGGGCGCGCGGCTTCGAACGAGCTTCGAGCGAACTCGATGGAGCGGCGGGCGTCGACGACTGGAACCAGACGCGCGCCGGATTCCGTGTCGACTGGCGCGCCGGCGAGCACGACGCCTTCACGTTCCAAGGCGACACGCACCGCACGCGCTTCGGCACCGCCTTCATCGACATGCTCGCGACGGCGCCGTACGCGGTGGTCGACGACATCACGACGAACGTCGATGGCGCCTACGCGCTCGGGCGCTGGACGCGCAGCGGCGACAGTGCACAGAGCACAGTGCAGGTCTACGTCGACGAATCGAAGCGCATGTTTCCGCAGTTCGGCGAAGAGCGTCACACCGTCGACCTCGATTTCCAGCGCAGCTTCGCGCCCGCGGCACGCCACGCGCTCGTGTGGGGTTTCGGCGCGCGCCACTCCGACGGCGCGATCACGCGCGAGAGCTTTCGCTTGTCGTTCGCCGACGACCATCGCAGCGAATCACTGCTCAGCGCCTTCGTGCAGGACGAGTACGAGCTCGTGCCGAACGCACTGGCTCTGACCGTCGGTGCGAAGCTCGAGCACGACAACTTCACCGCGCTCGAGTTCCAGCCCAATATGCGCCTGATGTGGAAGGCGTCGGAGCATCAGCGCCTGTGGGCCTCGGCAGCGCGCGCCGTGCGCCGACCCTCGTGGGCCGAACGCGACGTGCGCGTGACGCAGAGCGTGATTCCCGGCGCGCTCGACACCTACGTTGTGTTGACCGGCAACGACGAGGTCTCCGTCGAGACGCTGTACGCCTTCGAACTCGGCTACCGCGCCGAAATCGACGACCGTACGAGCTTCGACGCGACGGCCTTCTACTTCGCCTACGACAACTTGGTGGTCAACGTGCTCGGCACGCCGTTCCTGCAAGGCGCGAACGTCGTTCAACCGGTGAATTTCGAGAACGCGGGCGACGCGACCTCGAACGGGCTCGAGTTGTTCATCGAGCGGCGCGTCGACGACGCGACGACCGTCGCGGGTTCGCTGTCGCTGCTCGATCTCGACGATTCCGGCCGCGTCGCGCGCTCCGGCGCGCCCGAGGCTCAAGGATTCTTGAGTGGAACGCACGCATGGTCGCAGGAGTGGACGACGAGCGCTTGGCTCGGATGGGTCGCGGGTCTCGGCAACGGCGACGTGCCCGCCTACACGCGGCTCGACCTGCGCACCGAGTGGCGTCCGACGAGCGACGTGCGCGTGTGGTGCGGAGTGCAGGGCCTTTTCCACGACGATCAGCGCGAATTCGCCGACACGTTGTTCGTCGCGACGCGCGAGGTTCGGACGGCCGTTTTCGCCGGGATGTCCTGGGGGCATTGAGGCCGCAGGGGCGGACGTCCGCAACACGGCGACGCCATTCCGCTCCAAGGCCGCGCGCGCGCTTGCATCCTCGGCGGCCGTCGATTCCGCTGCTTCGATGGGACTTGCTCTGACACTCGCGCGCCGCAGTTTGCTGCAGCGCCCCGGACGCACTCTGACTTCGATCCTCGGCATCGCCGTCGGCATCGCGACGGTCGTCGCCGTGTTCACGCTCGACCACAACACGCTGATCGTGCGAGCGCACTCGGACGATCCCGATTGGAAGGCCGAAATCGAAGTTTCGCCGAGCGCCAAGGTCGCGGATGCGCGCGCGGAGCTCGCCAAGGTGCCCGGTGTGCGCGACGTGTCCGCGGCGTTCCAGGCCCAGGTGCATTTCTGGACGCAGGCGCAGCTCGGCAAGGGTCACGAGCGCGTGCCGCTCGTCGCGATGGAACCCGAGCGAGCGCAACAACTCGGCGGATACACGCTCGTCGCGGGCCGCGATCTCAGCCCGCGCGGGGCTACGAATGAAGTGCTGATCGGCGACGCGCTCGCGCGCGAGTTCGCGATCGCAGTGGGCGACACACTGACGCTCGCCGCACCGCGTCGCGCGACGTCGCGCGAGTGCATCAAC
>CAYHRR010000233.1:0-6672 GCA_964358875.1 uncultured Planctomycetaceae bacterium
CGCGCAAGCCTGGAACATGGCGCCGTGGATGAGCGCCGCGATCGCGCACCACCACGAGCCCGAGCACGCGTCCGAGTTCCGCGACGAGATCTACACGACGCAACTCGCCGACCAGCTCGCGCTGTGGACCGCAGAATTCCCCGACGAAAGCCTGAGCGAAGCGATCGCACGCTTTCGCGGCTCGCCGGCGCTCGACGCGCTCAACGTGTACGAGGACGAGCTCGAGATTCTGCTCACGCGTCGCCAGAAGGTGCTCGACTTCGCCGGAGCCTTGCAGCAATGAGTGACGCCCAGTGCTTCGACGTCGTCGTCATCGGCGGCGGCCCCGGCGGCCAAAACGCGGCCGTGCAGGCGAGCAAGACCGGCAAGAGCGTGCTCTTGATCGAGCGCGACCAAGCCATCGGCGGCGAGTGCGTGCACCGCGGCACGATCCCCTCGAAGACCTTGCGTCACAGCGCGACGGTCTATCTCGGCTGGATGCGCGATTTCGCGGAGGCTGCCGCGCACGAACGCTGCGACCGCGCGCTCGCCGGCCTGATGAAGCGCCGCGTCGAAGTCACACGCGGCCACGAGCAATTCCTGACGCGGCAGATGGGACGCAACGGCATCGTCGTTTGGCGCGGCCATGCGAGCTTTCTTTCGCCGAACGAGATCGAAGTGCGCTCCGTCGACGGCGCGCGACGCCGCGTGATCGCCGGTTCGATCGTCATCGCGACCGGGTCGCGGCCGCGCACACCGCCGAACGTGCCCGTCGATCACGAGTGCGTGCTCGACAGCGACTCGATCCTGTCCGTGCTGTACCTGCCCGAATCGATCACCGTGCTCGGCGCGGGCGTGATCGCTTGCGAGTTCGCTTCGATTTTCGCAGCACTCGGCGTGAAGGTCGTGTTGATCGACAAGGGCGAACGTCCGCTGGCCTTTCTCGATCCGGAACTGACGGCGCGCTTCGTCAGCGAATTCGAACGCATGGGCGGGCGCTTCATCGCCAAGCGCGGCTTCACGAGCGTGACCTACGACGGCGTGTCAAAGGTCACGACAGTGCTCGACGACGGCGAAGTGATCGTCGCGGACAAACTCTTGTGCGCCCTCGGTCGCGTCGCGCAGCTCGCGGGCCTGAACGTCGCCAAGGCCGGACTCGTCGCGAACGCGCGCGGCGTGCTCGAAGTCGACGAGTTCTGCCGCACGACGGTGCCGGGCATCTACGCCGTCGGCGATGTCGTCGGACCGCCGGCGCTCGCGGCGACTTCGATGGAACAAGGTCGGCGCGCGGCGCGACATGCGCTCGGCTTGCCCGTATTGCAGGCGTCGACGACGACACCGATCGGCATCTACACGATTCCGGAGATGTCGAGCGTCGGTCTGACCGAGGCCGAGGTGTGCAAGCTGCACGGCGCCGCGCACGTCGGACGCGCGAACTTCGATGAGCTCGCGCGCGGCGTGATCAACGGCGATTGCCACGGCATGCTCAAGCTCGTGTGCGCGGCGCACAGTCGCGAGCTGCTCGGCGCGCAAATCGTCGGCGAGGGCGCCACCGAGTTGATCCACGTCGCGCAAATGGCCATCGCTGCGCGGCATCCGGTGGATGCGTTCGTCGACAACATCTTCAATTTTCCGACCTATGCAGAGGCCTATTTGGTGGCCGCGCTCGATCTGATCGAGCAGCGCGCGCAGGTGCGCAGCGAAGCGGCTTGACGCGCGAAATCGCGCTCGCGAGCAAGCGAGTGCTCAGCGCGTCTTGTGCACGAGCGCCGTGTCGTCGCTGCCGCCCGACGCATGGCATGCGGCGCAATTCTCGACGCCTCCCGGCGCCGTTTCGAGCGCGATGTGCGCGCTCGCGTTCGCAGAGTCGTGACATGCAGCGCAGGCAATGCGCCACACGGCGGTCGGCGTGCCTTGATCGCTCGGATGGTCGCGCGACGGCGGATCGTTCCAGTTCGCGTTCGCTGCTCCGTGGCACTTCGTGCAGTGCGCGCTCGCGCCCGGACGCGCCGGGAACCCGACGCTCGCAAAGCCGTGGTTGGTGAAGTTGTTCGGATACGCGCTCGCTCCCGACCCGACGACGGTGAACGTCGCTGCTGCGTCGAGATCGCGGCCGCGGTGGATCGAGTGCAGGAGCGAGCGAAAGCTCGTCGTCACGCCGTCGGTCGCCGGCGCGTTCGACGCGACGTAGCGCGGTCGATCCTCGGCACCGGCGTTGCCGTGGCACGCGATGCACGCCTCGAAACCGCGGTAGGCGCCGTCGTGGTAGTCGAGGCGTTGATGGCAAGCGAGGCACGCCGCGCCGGACTCGATCGCGGCATAGGGCACGAGCGTGTCCGCGTCGCCGACGAGCACATCCGTCGCGACAGCCTCGCTCGCATAGCGATAGAAATTGTCTTCGCCGTTGGCGTTGAAGTTCAGATCCGCCGCCGCGCACAGCGTCACGCGGTAGGTGCCGCCGGCCGACGCCATGCCGCTCCATTTTCCGCTGGATTCGTCGAGATCCGGCGACGCGTTCGAGGCGAGCGGATAGCGCGTCGGGACTACGAAATCGGTCGTGTACGACACGAGCACCACTGCGTCGGTGCCGAACTCGCTCGACTCGGTGATCGTCCCGGCCGACGCATTCAACGCATAGGTCGCGGCGTTCTTCGTCGCGAGTTGAACCTCGCGCACGCCGGCACCCGCCGCGTGATCGTGCTGCGTCGCAGCCTTATAGGCCGGAGTTTCGGGCGACGAAAACCACAAGCGCGTGCCGTCGACGAACTGGATGCGCAGATACTCCTCGGAGCCCTGCTGCAAGTCGTCGAGCACGATGAAGTCGTCGCGCGCGAACCCCGTCGCGTCCGCAACGTCGACGAAGTTCGCCGGCGCGCGAGCATTGACGGTCAGTGTGCTCGCCCCGCCGACGCTTCCGGTCCGCACGCGTACGACCGTCGGCAGGCTCTGCAACGCAAAGTGCGGCGCGCGCGCCGTGGTGAACACGTCGCCGGTGAGCGCCGTCGAGCGACCGACGAATTCGAGCTGCAGCGTCTCGGGCAAACGCAGCGAATACGGTTGCGCGCCGCTGAGCAGGGCGCGCGGCAACACGAACTTGTGCACGAGATTCGCGTTCGTGGTCGGTCCGGCGAAAACAGCCGTCAGCGCCGCGAGCCGCGCGGGCGGATAGGCGACACCCGCGTCGTCGGTGAGCGTGAAGGTCAACTGCACGCGCTCGCCGGGATCGAGCGTGCCGTCGCCGTTCGAAGCGCCGGCTTCGCTGACGACCGGCGCACCGACGTGCAGCCCTGGAAACGTCGTGAAATCCGTGAAGGTCGCGCCGACGTACTGAGGAGCGGTCAGCGGGTGCGCGTGCGCGTCGCGCACCGATAGCGGCGCAAAGAAGCCTGCACCGTCGGGCGCGTGGCATTGGAAACAGTCGGAGTCGTCGAGTTGCGGCGGCATCTGCTGCAAATTGCGCTCGAAGCCGACGGAGAAGTCGACGAGGTCGTGGCACGACCCGCACGCGCGCCGGCTCGGCTCGGCATAGACCACGTCGCCCTGCGCGGGCGCGGCGAGCGGACCATCGCGATCGGGATCGCCGTGGCACGCACTGCACGTGGTGACTCCGCTGCGCACCAAGTCCTCTGCCGCGCGCTCGCTCGGTGACAGGCTCGAGTAGCCGAAGTCGCGCGGCATCGGAAGCAGGCGATTGGGAAAGGCCGGAAATCCGACGTCGGAATAATCGTGGGCACCGGTGACGCCGTCGACGAGCACGTACGGCTGCGGCGGATTCCCATAGGTCACGAATCCCAGCGCGTCCGTGGCGACTCCGTTGACCGACGGCAGGTGACGGCCGTCGTGGACCTTGTGCATGACCACGCGCATGTCGATCGAAACTCCGGGAGTGCCGCCGAACTGCGCCGGATCGTTGACGTCCTCGGCGCCCGACGTGTGGCACAGCACGCACTGCGCGACGTCGCGCCGCTTGCCGTCGTGCGCTCGAATCGAAACGTGGCACTGCTCGCAGTTCGCGTTCGCAGTCACGGCGCGCGCGCGCAACGTCGTCGCACCGCCGAACAGCACGTCGACATGCGCTTCGCCGACATCGTGGTGCGTCACGCCCGCGACGCTGTAGTCCCAAACGAACGACAGGCCCACGGTGTAGGTTCCCGCGAGCAGCGCGCGCCCTTTGAGCTCGCCGTCGCCCTCGCCGAACGCGTCCGTGTCGTTGTAGGGCGCGAGGTAATGCTCGGGAATGCGCGCCGCGAAGCTGTAAGTGAACGAACCGTCCGCGTTGGCCTGCGCGCGTTCGACGACATCGCGCTGCTCGGCGAGCACGCGTTGGTAGTTGAACGTCGGTCCCGAAAGCAGCGCGCTCGACTCGACCATCTCGGCGATCCCCCAGGGCGTCGCGTCGGCCTTCGTGAGCTCGAAGCGCACGCGGACGCGATCGCCCGGTTGCAGCGTGCCGTCGACGCCGCTCGCGCCTTCGACGGCGACGATACGCACGCGGATTCCCGGCGCATCCTCATCGCGCGCCAGCAGCGTCGGTTCCGGCGTGGGCGGCTGCGGCGGAACTGCAGCCGTGTGCTGCGTGTCGCAAGCGCTGACTGCGAGCGCGAGCGTCAACACGACGCTGCGCATGCGCTCACATGTGGCACGCATTGCAATCGTCTCCGTTGTCGACGTGCGGCAAGGCCGCCGAAAGCCCGTGACATTGCCGACAGTTCATCGCCGGCGTGTGCCAATCCGGTTTGGGTGCTGCGAGCGCATGGCTCGGTGTCGCCGCGTGACACACGCTGCAGCCGTTTGCGGCGAGCGGCTGATGGCACGAAACGCAGTGCCGCGCGAGTGTTCCTCCCCATGAAGCCCCGTGCGACAGCGGAGTCGTCTCGCGGTGGCACACCTCGCAACTGTCGGGCGTGTGGCACGCGGCGCAGTCTTGGCGTTCCATGCGCGCCGTCAATCCGTGACCGCGCATGCGGAAGTGCGCGTTGTGATTTTGCGGCGCAACGGCCTTGTGGCAGGTGACGCAATCGGACTCGGTGTGACAGATCTCGCAGCGTTCCGCCGTCGCGCGCGTGCAGGAACGCACGGAGCCGCCGTGGCGGCGCGTCCAGTCGAGCGCGTGCGAAGGCGGCGCGCGGTCCTCGCGCAGCTCGCGATGGCACGTCGCGCACTCCCGCGCGACATCGCGCTCGGCGTGACAGTTCGTGCAGCCCTCCATCGTCACGCCGATGTCCTCGTCGATGCGTTCGTTGCCGGCGATACCCGCGTGACACGCGTCGCACGACTTCGGATCGCGCGCGTGCAACTTGTGCGAGAAGAGCACCTCGTCGTCGAGCGCGGCGGCGCGAGCGGCCTTGAAGCGTTCGCCGTCGAACAACGTCGCGACGTGACGTTCGGGCGGCTTTTCGGCGTCGATTTCGTCGTGACACGCTGCACAAGTGTCCGGCGCCGGCATGCCGGGTGCGTCGGAACGCGCGAAGTCACCGTGGCACGTGACGCACGCTTGTTGCTCCTCGCCGACGTGCAGCGCGTGACTGAAGGCCAAGGCAGCGGGAGCGCCGAAGCGTTGCAACAGCGCACAGCCCGCGCACAGCGCGACGAAGCCGAGCAGCGCGCCGCGAACTCCCTTCAAAAGCGCCATGAAGCCCCCCACCGCAACGTCTGGAACAACGCGCCGTCTTGATCTTCGAGCTCGTAGCGCAGTGACAGCGTCATGCCGTCGCCGTCGCGAAATTTGAACGCGGCAAAGTGCGTGCGCACGTCGTCGCGCTCGGCCGTCGTGAACGGATCGAACTTGAACAGCGAGTAGAAACTCCCGAGCCCGGCGTCGAAGCGCGTGCCCCAGCGGCGCGAGAAATCGAGCCCCCACGTCTCGACGTCCGCGCTTGCGCCGTTCCACACTTCGCCGGTGAGCGCGAGCACGACCTCGCCGGGCAACAGTTCGTCGAAGGTCGTCGTGAGGTGGTAGCGCTCGAAGTCGTGGTTGAACGGCCCGACGTCCGCTTCGTCGACGACGCTGCGCAAATCGAGGCCGGCCAGCGCATGCACGGTAGTTCCAAAGTCCTTCGTCGCCGAAACGCGCGTCTCGTCGTACGGAAACAGCGTGAGCTCCGTGTCGAAGAACGGATCGAGTTCGAGCGCGCGGCTCGTCTGCGCTTCGAGTAGCCGAAACCAACTCGCCTGCAGGCTCGCGCCACGCGCGTAGTCGTTCCACGAGGCCGCGAGCATCACATCGCGATTCGACTCGGCCAACCGTGAGTACTTCGCGTCGAGGCGCACGCGCTCACCGACGTCCTGCTGCAACGCCGCTGCGAACAAGTCGTCTTCGAGAGTCAGGCCTGCCGACGCATCGCGTGTGTGCAGCCAATCGACGCGCAGCCGCGCGTCGCGCCACGGACGCACGGATTCGTTGACACCCACCACGAAGGCACCCGTCGTGTGCGCTTCGAAGGCGTGGACCGGGACACCGGCAAATGCGCGCGTTTTCCAGCGCGCTTTGCCCTGTTCCGCGCTCTCTCCGGACAGGCCGTCGAGCCACAGCACGACCGGAGTGTCGTAGATGAAGTGGCGCCCGATGTTGAGCGCGGTGACGCCGCTGGTCGCGGTGACGCGCGCATACGCCGTGTAGACCTGCGCGTCGAACGCGTGGCCCTCGGCATCGGCGAGGCTCGGAAACTGCGCGGAGCTTCCGTCGATGTCCCA
>CAYHRR010000234.1:0-6666 GCA_964358875.1 uncultured Planctomycetaceae bacterium
CCGGGGGGATGCGCCGCGTTGTTGCCTGCGTAGAAAGTCGTGCCGGCCCCGCGGGTCGTCAGCACGAACCGTCCACCGACGTGGTGATTGCGCAGCGCGACGGGAAGCAGCACGAGACACGCGCCGCCGAGCACGGCGGCACACGACGTGAGGCCGCGCCGGAGTTTCGTGCGCCGCAACAGCGCGCGACCGAGCGGCCATGCTGCAAACAGCGGCAGCAGCACGAGCATGTTCCCGCGCAACAACGCGCCGAGGGCGCCGAGCACTCCGACGGTGAACCAAGCGCGCCGCACGCCGCTCTCGCGCTCCTCCGCGTCGCGTGTCCGCAGCAACGCGAGCGCGAACACGACGAGCAGCGGCATGAATAGGCTCGGCTTCAGGAGCAGCGCCGAAAACCAAATCGCGGTGCGGTGCAGTGCGAAGGCCAGGCCCGCGCAAAGGCCTGCGGTCGTGCCGAAAACGCGCGCCGCGAGCAGCGCGCACAGCACAGCGGTCAACGCTCCGAGCGCCGCCTGCGTGTAGCGCGCCGCGCTGCGCTGCGTGGCGACGTCGTCGCCGGCGCACGCGTACACAGCGCCGAGCCAGTACGGGTACAGCGGTTCTTGAAAGAAGATCTGCTTGCCGAGCAGCTCGCCGCTCGCGACCTCGCGGCCCCATTCGTCGTAGCTCTCCTCGTCGATCACCGGTCGCTGCGCGAGCGGATGCCGCGCCTCGTATTGCGCGACGCACACGACGCGCAACGCGAGCGCGAGCACGAAGATCGCGACGAGCCACGACCACGACAGGCGCCTCGTCGGCGCATCGAACGAGTTCGCGTTCACCGCCGTGACGGCTCCCATCGATCGAGCATCGGTGCACGCTCCTCGAGCGCGTGCGCGCGTGCGAGACGACGCCGCAAGCTCCACGCGAAGCGCGCGCACACCAACCCGAGAAACAGCGCGGCCACACCTGCGATGCGCAGGAGGTCAACGAAACACGCCGCGCTTCCGAGTGCGCCGACGGCAAGTGACGTCCACAGCGCTCCGTTTACGAGCCCGTCGAGGTACATGCGCGCTTGCAACCGCGCCGCGAACGAGCCCACGCGACGCAGTTCGGCGCTGCGCGGGTCGGCACGAAATTGCACGTAGGCGCGCGCTCTGCGCAAGGCCTGCTGATCGCGTTCCACGCCGCGCGGCGCTCGAACTTCGAAAAAACGCGCAGCAGCGAGCTTGCGCACGGTCCGGCCACGCGTCCGCACTTGGCGCATCAGGTCGAGGTCGTCGGCGGCGAGTCCGGGCGTCGGCGCGAGCGCCAACTCGCGACGCCACGCAAGCAACTGACCGTGGACGCTGAACACCAAGCCGCGACGCGACTCGAACGCGCGCACGAGCGCGCCGAGTTTGTCGTAGAGCAAGTCCGCGCCGATGAGCGCGCCGCCGTCGTCTGCGCGCAACGTGCCGTCGGCGGCGAGGCTCTCGACGAAGCGTTGCGAGCCCGTCGCCATCGCCAAGGTCGCGTCGGCGTCGAAGGCCCGCTCGATTTCGAGCAGCGCGTCGGCGGAAAACACGACATCGGCGTCGGTCAGCACGACGACGTCGCAGTCCGCCAGCTCGCGCAGTCCACGCTCGATCGCACCGCTTTTGCCGGGCCTGACGTCGTTGGCCATCGCCACGAACTCGACGCGACTCGCGTCGAAGCGTCCGCGCTCGCTTTCGGCGCGGTGCAGCGTCGCGTCGTTCGATCCGTCGTCGACGACGACGAGCCGGTGCGCCCGCGCACTCGCCGGCCACGAGCACGCGGCGAGATTGCGCAGCTTGCGCGCGATCGTCGCGCCTTCATTGCGACACGGCACGAGCACTCCGAGCACGCTCATCGCGGCGCCAACGTCTCGCGCGCGAGCTTCGGCCACGCGCGCTTGTTGAACAGGACGTTGTCGGCCTGCGCGCACTCCCACGTGCACGCGCAGCGCGTCGCGGCGATCTCCTCGCGCAAACGGTCGGCGGCCGGCGCGCTCCACAAACGCGACAGGTCCCAATCGACGTCGTTCAAGTTGCCGAGTTCGCGGCCGAGGATCTCGCACGGCTGCACGGAGCCGTTTTCGAACACGACCGCCGAAAGCGAGGCCGCCGTGCACGGCAAGTGCTGCGAACGATCTCCGCGCGCGATGCGTTCGACGTGCGCATACATCGCTGCGTCGCGCGCCGTGGCAAGGCGCGCCAGCGGGAAATCGAAGTACGGCAGCGCGCCGCTCGCCACCAGGCGCGCCTTCGTCGCAACGAGCTCGGCGTAGCGATCGAGATCGACTTCGAGCAAGGCCGGATCGGGCGCGCTGCCGCGCGCGAGGTTGAGCGTGACGTTGTCGGGCGCGAGCTCGCGCACGAGGTCTTCGAGGTGGCGCGCGAGCACGCGCTCGTTCGCGCTGGTGATCGTGAGGATCACGCCGATGCCGAGGCGACTCGCGCGCTCCGCCGGCAACGAGGCGCGCAGTTGCTTCAGCGCACGCACGCTCGCCATCGAACGCGCGTGACCGCCGACGACGCAACGGATCGCGTCGTGGATCGCCGGCGGTCCGTCGAACGAAACGGCGACGGACAAGTACAGCTCGGAATTTTCCGCGAGCACGCGCTCGACCGTCGCGTTTTGGCGCTCCTCGACCAAACCATTGGTCGGGATCGCCAAGTGGCGCAGTCCGCGTGAACCGAAGGCGCGCGCGACCTCGGCCAAGTCGCGTCGCAAGAAGGGTTCGCCGCCGCCGAAGCTGACCCACAACAACGGCCCCATGCGTGCTGCGGATTGCGCGAGCTTGTCGAACTGCTCCAGGCTCGGGCCTTCGACGCCCTGTTCGACTTCGCGCCAATGGAAGCAATGCCGACAGCGCGCGTTGCAACGGCCGGTGACGAACACCGTCAAGTGCAACGGCGGTCCGGCGCGACGCAAGCCGCGCACGGCGAAGGGCAGATAGCGGAGCGCGTTCACGGGGCCTGGTCCGCGGCCCAGGCTATCCCAGGCGCCGCTCGGCCGCCGCGCGCAACTGATGCGCCGCGCGCGCGACGTCGCGCAACGCTTCAACGTGGTGCGCGTCGACGCTCGAACTGTTGCGCCGTTCGTCGTCGAGATCGCCGAGACCTGCGCCGACTCCGTGGCGCTGCAAGCAGCTCAAGATCGCGTCGCGGATCTCGTGTGCGTTCTCGACGCCGGCGAGCACGACGCCGTGGTTGGTCGTCCCGTGCTTGTGCGCCTCCATCGAAGCGCCGCCGCCGGCAGTGTCGACGCGCACGTCGGAGATGCCGAACAAACGCTGCAACGGACCTTGCTCCACGCGCACGTTCTGCACGTTCGCGTAGGTGATCGTCTTCTCGTCGATCAGCCACGCGCCTTCGCGCACGCGCACGCTGCGATCGGTGAGCACGTAGTAGCGCAAGTCGTAGTCGACGCGCGTGCAGAACCAAGCGAGTGCCAGCGCCGGAACACCGACGAGCGCGATCAGCAGCGGCGCGATCGCGGCCACGGGTTCGCGCGCGATGATGGCGACGAACACCGTGACGATGAACGCTCCGGCCAGCAGCAGAGCGCCGATCCACAGGGGCAGCATGCGATAGGTCAGGTACTTCGGGCTCGCGCGCATCATGCGCACGCTCGCGTGCGTTCCCGCCGGAGCCTCGGGCTCGCCGTGCGGCGCGCGAAAAACGTCGAGCACCAGCCGCTTCGCGGGTTGGTACATGGCTAGCTCCGCGCCTCGAGCGCGCGCCGTGCAGCGTCGAGCTCGTCGCGGATCTGCGCGAGCAGCACGACGACTTCGTCGGCGCTTGGCGTACTCAGCGTCGCGCTCGTGGGCACTTTCGAAACGCCGGTGTGACCGCGCATGCGTCGGTACAAGAAATCGCGCACGGCGTCGAACTCGAGCAGACCTTCGAGCGCGACCTCCGCGCGCGACGACCCCGATGCGGTTTGCAACTCGACCGTGCCGAGACCGAGGTAGCGCTCGACGATCGAACGCGAGACGTGGATGTCCTGGATGCGCTTGTAGGTCAGGTGCACTTCGCGGCGGAACAAGATGCCCCACGAAACGCTGATGCCGTCGTCGGCGATCTTGTAGCGCAGCGTGTGGTACTTGAAATACAGCGGCACGAACACGATCGGCGCGATCACCAAGCCGGCGAGCGAGCGGATCGCGTACTGCACGAGCAGCTTCGCGTGCGGGCGCACGATGGCGAGGATGTGCGCGTCGTCGAACGAGTTCGGAGCTTGCGGCATGCGCGAATCCTAGACCTCGCCGCACGCCGAAGCAGCGTGTTCCGCGACGGCCCGCCGCGCACTGCGGCGACTTGGCCGCGTCGCTACGGGCAAACGATGAACGACAAACCGCCCGAGAGGTTCGTGGTCTTGGGCGTCGGCGGATCGCGGAACCACGCTTGCGCGTACACCGTTTCGCCGCCGCTGAACGGCACGCCGATCGCGCCCGCGTGCGTGGCGACGTACAGATTCCAGTCGAGCGAGAGCGTGCCGACGCATCCGGCTCCCGCGCCGCCCGAGTTCGTCACCGGGCCGCGCTCGAGCGGTGCCTTGACGCACATGAAGCTCGAGCTCGTGCCCCAAGTCGACGCAACCACGCCGCTCGTGCCGTAGAAAATCAAACCCGACTGCAGGCCTTCGACGGCGCTCGCGCTGATCGTGAAGCCCGAGCCCGCGCTCGCACTCGGCGTGCCGATGCCCGTGATCAAGGGCACGCAGCCGCTGCTCGTCGTGCCGGCCGTGCAATACGCGTAGACGTTGCCCGTGCAGCCGGTCGCGGTGTAGCTCTTCTGCGCGGACACACTCGAGTTGCCGTGTTCGTCGGCGGCGCGTACGCGGTACACGATCGTGCCGGCGATGTCGCCGCGGATCCAACCGCTGAAGATCTGTGCGCCGCTGAATTCCATCGGCGTGCTGTGCCACAGGCTGCCGGCGGTCCAGCTGTACTCGAGCACGACGCTGTCGTAGCGCAACACGTCCCAAGACGCGTTGTCGTAGACGTGACAACGCACGCGCGTCGCCGTCGGTCCCGCGGCGCGATTGGCGACTTGTTCGAGCTTCGCGGCGTGCGGCGCAATCGCGTCGGGCACGTTGCCCACGTTCTTGAAAAGCTGCTCCGCCTGGTTGCTGTCGTTGGCGACCATCACGTCGTAATCACCGTCGAGGTCGACGTCGCAGGAATCGGCGCCGAGCGAGCGCGTGTTGTCGATGCTGACTTCGCTCGCCGTGACGTCGCTCATCGCCCAGCCGCTACCCGGACCACCGTTGCGGTACAGACGATCCTGGCCCGAGAAGTCCGCGACCCACACGTCGAGGTAGCCGTCGTTGTTCGAGTCGAACCAATCCGGCTCGTTGTCGTCGTCGCCGGAGTTCGCCATCACCGTGAAGGCGCCGAAGTGTCCGGTGCCGTCGTTGGGCACCGTGCAATCATCGAAACCGGGCCAGTTCAGGCCGTAGATATCGAGATCGTCGTCGTTGTCCATGTCACCGAGCTCTTGCTCGTAGTTGCCGAGCGTGTCGGCGAACTGCACGAAGCTCGCGTAGGTGACGTCACGGAATCCGAGCGTGCCGTTTTCGGCCAAGCGATTTTGGTAGAGGCGCGGCACGTGCGTGCGCGCTCCCTGCAACACGTCGAGGTCGAGGTCGCCGTCGACGTCGCCGAGCTCGGCGCCGAGCGGATTGTCGGACACATCGGCCTGAGCACCGCTGGTGTTCGTCGTGCCGTTCTGGTGCGTGCCCTCGCACCACAGCGCGGCCTGACCGTTGCTGATCTGCGTCGAGGCCAGTTGCAGGTGACTCGGATTGAACTCCTCGAAAAAGCCCGCGCCGTCGTTGAGGAACACGCGCGACGGAGTCAAGCCGCCGAGCGCGCTCCCGTAGGACGAGTGGAACAAGTCCTGATCGCCGTCGGCGTCGAGGTCGCCGAACACGCAATCGCACGACCAATCGGTGAAGCCGCCGTTGACGAACACCTGCGACGTGGGGATCGACGAGAAGTGCGTCACGCCGTCGTTGACGGCGATGTAGGTCCAGCGCGTCAGCGACTGGTCTTGGAAATAGCCCGGCGTGCCGCCCTGCGCGCCGCCCATGTTGACGAGGAAGCGATTGGACTGCGGCGACTGCTGGGCGGTGTTCGAGAGGTAGGCGTCGAAATCGCCGTCAGCATCGATGTCGACGAAGTCGAGGTCGCGCGACGCGTTGAGCACGCTCGCCGTGCGCGAAACGGTCTCGTCCTGAAAAAAACCGATCGTGCCGCCCTGCAAGCCACCCATGTTGATCCACAGACGACTGCGCTGATTGCCGAAGTCGCCGCCGTCGGCCTTGAACATGTCGCGATCGCCGTCGCCGTCGATGTCCGCGAAGTCGACGTTCTCGGTGTAACCGCCGTTGTTCGTCGAGCCCGTGGGCAGCTGCCCCGGCGTGCTGACGAAACTCTGCGCCGACGCGGCGGCAGCGAGCAGGCTGGTGACAATGAAAGCGCGAGCGAAGGGCGTGGCGATTTGGCGCATCGTGGGCTTGGCGGCGGAGAGAGCTGGGGAGCGGTCCGTGGACGGTAGGAGTCGGCGCGCTGCGTCCTTGTTCCCTGAAAAGTCGGACCGAGCGCGCGCGGTCGAAGTCTAGCAGTCCGTTGATGATGCCCCGTCGCGAGACAGATCGTGGTGCGGCGAGACAAGG